>NZ_RZRQ01000262.1:0-8153 GCF_003997785.1 Mesorhizobium sp. M7D.F.Ca.US.004.01.2.1
ACCCATGCGTCCTTCGCGGCTACGACTTTATCGAGAAAGCGTTCAAGATCGGCGGCACGCCCAGGCTTGCCGACCAGACGTGTATGCAGCCCAATGCTCATCATGCGCGGCGTGCTGCCGGCCTCGCGACGCAGGAAATCGAAGGCATCGGTGAGATAGGCTGAAAAGCTTGGCGCCTGGAAGCCATGAGTGTTGACGTAGCGCACGTCATTGTTGTCGAGCGTGTAGGGCACCACGAGATGGTCTTTGCCTGAAACCTTGGCCCAATAGGGCAGGTCATCGGCGAAGGAGTCCGCGTCATAGACAAAGCCTCCAGCTTCCACCAACAGCTCGCGGGTGTTGACACTCATGCGTCCCGTGTACCAGCCCCGTGGCGGTGCGCCGGTCACCTCGGTGTGGACACGTATCGCGGCCGCGATGTGTTCTTTCTCTTGGTCGCGCGGCATCTCGGCGTACTGGATCCAGCGATAGCCGTGGCAGGCGATCTCAAAGCCGGCTTCGCGCATCGAGGCGACGGCCTGACGGTTCTTTTCCAGTGCGGTCGTGACGCCGAAAACCGTGACAGGCAAATCACGCTCCTTAAACAGGCGCAGCAGCCGCCACCAACCGACCCGGCTGCCATATTCGTATTGCGACCGACATATTGCGTACGTTGTGAAGCGGCACCGACGGATCCTCCGTCAGCCATGCCTCGCTGTGCCTGTCGCCATGCAGCACGGAATGCTCGCCACCTTCCTCGAAGTTGATGACGAACTGGACGGCGATCCGCGCGCCTCCCGGCCATTGCGCATCGGGAGGACTGCTGCCATAGCCAAGGAGGTCGCGCGGATACATGTTAATTCCTTCAATAAGCGAGTTCGTGGAGGCCCGCGGCGAGAACGCGGATTCCCTCAACGATATCCTCGATTGAGGAAAATTCATCCGGTGTATGGCTGCGCCCGTCGCGTGAACGCACGAAGATCATCGCCACCTTGGCGATCGACGCCATTTGCTGCGAGTCGTGCCCGGCGCCACTCGCCATCACCATGGTGGGGACGCCTTGTTCCTGAGCAACCCGCTTGAGCATCTCGACGATACCCGGGTCGGAGGGAGCCGGCTCATGATCAATCATCACTTTCCATTCAATCTTGAGGCCGCGCCGAGAGGCGACCTCCAGCATGAGCGCCTCGTGCAATTTGTACATGTGGTGCAGTTGCTTTGGATCGGGGTGGCGCACGTCGATGCTGAAGGCAACCTTGCCAGGAATGATGCCGGGGAAGTTGGGCTCCACAATGACGCGGCCAACAGTGGTAACCGCAGGCCGCCCCATGCGGTGGGCGGTGTTGACGATGCCGGAGGTGATCTCGCTAAAGCCGGCCATCGGGTCGTTACGCAGGTCCATCGGGAATGCACCGGCGTGGTTCTGCACGCCTGTGATCTCGACATGATAGTGCCGAATGCCGGTTATGGCATGCACGACCGCCACCGGCAGGCCGTCGTGTTCAAGAATCGGACCTTGCTCGATATGCAGTTCGACAAAACTGTCAATGTCCGAGCGCTTTGCATCGGCAACCTTGGTTGGGTCGAGCCCGACAGCTCGCATGGCCTCGGCGATGGTCTCGCCCGAGAACGCCACAACGCTGTCGACGTCGCCAGGAGCAATGCGCCCCGTCGTGCCCCGCGATCCCCAGTAGTTGGCGTTCGGGAACCGGCTCGATTCTTCCTCGCACAAGGCAACAGCTTCAAGCGTCCGCTTCGGCGGACCGAACTGCTCCTTGAGCGCTCGGATGGCGATGATGGCAGCCAAAGCCCCTAGGATACCGTCATATTGACCGCCTGGCGTCTGTGAATCGATGTGGGAGCCAGAGGCAATTGAGCCACCTTTCTCCGACCCCTGCAGCCGGCCCCAGACATTGCCCACCGCATCGCGGTGTACGGTCAGGCCCGATTCTTCGCACCAATCAGCATATTGCTGCGTGGCACTGACCCATTCAGGCGAGTAGACCGTCCGCGATACTCCGGTTTCGCCGACGGCACCGTGACGGGCCATATCGACAATGAAGCGTTCGACCAACTTGGGATCGATGTCGATACGCTGCTTCGGATTGAGCACGTGATGGTTCCTTCCCTTGCGCCTAAGGCGAGCGCCGTTGGATGCTGCCAACCAATTTTCGGGAACGGTTACACGTGCGCCTGATTGCAGAAAATCGAAATTCTCGTTATTCGAATGATCAAATTTCCTGAAGAGTGGGGCGCCAGCCGTTGATTCCGATGCCGATCCGTGCGGGAGCCGCCGAATGAATTTCAAGCAAATCGAAACCTTCTACTGGGCCGCGCGGCTCGGCAGTTTCGCTGCCGCCGCCAAGCGCCTCAACGCCACCCAGTCGGCAATCTCGATGCGTATCCAGGAAATTGAGGCGCGCCTTGGGGTGGAACTGTTCGACAGATCGCAGAGGGTCGCGCAATTGACCGCCCAAGGTACATTGCTCCTGCCGCTGGCAGAGGAGGTTGTCCTGTCGACTGAACGACTTGTCTCGGCGGCATCCCACAACAGGGGCAAGACGATAGAGTATATTCGCCTCGGTGTGGCCGAAACCGTGGCAATCACCTGGCTGCCAGCTATGCTGCGTGCGCTGCGACGCGACCACCCTTTCGTTCGCATCGAACTCGAAGTGGCACTTTCGCATGTGATCGAGGAAAAACTTTATTCGGGCGCGCTCGACATGGCGTTGGCCTCTTGCGAGATGCCGAATTCGAAGTTTGTTGCCCTTCCGCTCGAGACCGTCGAATTCGTGTGGATGTGCAGCCCTGAGATCGAACAGCCACCTGACGTGGTGACATCGAAAGTGCTGGCCGAGTTGCCAGTGATCGCGACCTCGCGCGAATGGCAGTTCCGCGGCTCGATCCTGGCTTGGCTGGTGGCCAACGACGTGCATTTCCGAGATGTCACCATTTGCAACACGTTGAGAACGGCGGCGTCGCTTGCGCAGGCTGGTCTGGGCTACGCCTATCTGCCCGAGCGCTACTATCGCGGCCAGGTGAAAGCGGGTTTGCTGCGACGTCTGCGCTGCGAACCTAAGGACGAGCCGCTGTCAATCTATTCCATCCGGCCAGTAAACGCTCGCTCCGAGGGTTACCGTGCCGTCGAGAGTGTCGCCACCCGCGAAGCGCTCAGCTATCAGGGTGAGGTCCATACTTCATGAATTTTGACAGTTCGCCATAAGGAACTTTCGATTTTGTGAATATTTGGGCGGTGCTAGCGTTTCCCGGTATGCACAAACACGCCGGCGCAATGATCCACATAGAAGGGTTCTGGCGCCCGCAGATGGGAACAATCATGAACATCCTCTCAAGAGTTGCCGCCCCACTCCTCGTCGCCTCCACGCTGGCCGGCCCCGCCCTAGCCGGCGGCGAGACGCTTATCGTCGGAATCCCCGGCGACATCCGCAACACTGATCCAGCGCTGGTCAGCGATACCAATTCCTACTACGTGACCAGCAACGTCATGCAGGGTTTGGTTGGCCTTAAACAGGGCTCGCTCACCGAGATCAAACCGCTCCTTGCATCCGCGCTTCCGGAAATTTCTCCCGACGGTCTGACCTACACCTTCAAGATCCGCGAGGGGGTCAAGTTTCATGACGGTACCCCTGTCGACGCTCAGGCGGTAAAGTACAATTATGAGCGCTGGATCAACTTTCCGAAGAGCCTCCAAGGCAACAGCTACTGGTCGAACATCGTGCTTGGCCACGGTTCCAAGTCGGCAATTGCCGCCGTCGAGGCGCCCGACTCCTCGACTTTCATAGTCAGGTTGAAGAAGCCGAATTCAAGCTTTCTGACAACGCAGACCCTGCCGTCCTTCGCAATTGCCAGCCCGACTGCATTGAAGCAGGGCAAGGGTGACAACAGCGTCGAAACCCTCGCTGACATTCCCGCCGCTCAAGGCGGAGTTGGCGCCATGGTTGGCACCGGTCCGTTCAAATTCTCCGAATGGTCGCGCGGCAGTCAGGTAACCGTAGTCAAGAACACCGACTATTGGGATCAGGCCGGCGCGGCCAAGTCCGACAAAATCGTGTTCCGCAAGATCGCCGATTCCAGCGCAACGCTGAACGCCTTGCAGGCGGGCGATATCGATATCGCGCAGGTCCTTTCCCCGCTCGATGTGGGCACAGCTTCGAAGGACGCCAACCTCAAGGTTGTCGATCGCGGAAAGTCCTGCAATATGGTTCAGCTCGACATGAACATGACAAAACCTGTCGTGAGCAATCCCACAATGCGGCGCGCCATGATGTACGCCATCGACCGCGAGGCGATCCTCAAGACTGTCTATGGCGGTCGCGGCGAAGTCGCAGACGGCTTCGTTCCGACAAGCTTTCAGAACTACGTGGCGCTCGGCCTGCCGACCTACAATCCGGCCAAAGCCAAGGAACTGCTCGACCAGTCCGGGCTTTCGGCGGAGCAGAGACAAGTCGACTTTTACTATCCCTCGGACGTGAGTCGGCCCTATATGCCCGATCCCAAGGCGCTCTTCCAGGCCATCGCGCAGAACCTCGAGGCAGTCGGCATCAAGGTCAATGCCAAGACAGAAACCTGGAGCCCCAATTATCTCGACAACGAATATGCGGGGCTGTACCAGCTCTGGATTCTTGGCCTGACCTGCAACTACGCACAGCCCGAGGACTTTCTGAAGGTCGGCCTGTTCGGCTACATCGATGGCAAACCCAGCGTCGAGTTCGGCTATAAAAACGACGACATCCAAGTCTGGATGGACCAGGCCTTGGCCGCGACCGACCCGAAAACCGTTGCGGATAAGTGGGTGGCCGTGCAGAAATCGCTCGGCAACGATCTTCCGATTATCCCGCTGGTCAATTCGTCTCCCGCCGCAGTCATGTCGGCCAAAGTCAAAGGATTTGTCGGTTCAAGCAACCTTCAAGAAACGCTGGCCAGCGTATCGGTATCGGAATAGTCGCAGCAGGATCAGGACAGGCGATGACGGACATTATCCTGAGGCGATTGGCGTCGACGATGCTGCTGATCGTTCTGCTGTCGATGGCCGTCTTCGCCTTCCTGCGGTTGCTGCCGGGCGACACGACCCGGGCGATCCTCGGGCCCCGAGCCACTGAAGAGCAGATTGCTGTCGCTCGCACTCAGCTTGGCCTCGATCAGAGCCTGCCAACCCAATACGTGCGCTACATCCGTGATCTTGCAAGCGGCAATCTGGGTGCCAGCGCCATCGATGGCGCGCCGGTCGCACGCAGTCTCGCCGACCGCTTCTTGGTCACGCTGGTGCTGACCAGCAGCGGCATGGTCATTGCCATACTGGCCGGTATCCCACTAGGCAATCTGGCTGCCCGGTTCCGGAGTCGATGGCCCGATGGTGCAATCACAGTGGGTTCTCTGCTTGCCTACAGCATTCCGGTCTTCGTGTTCGGGCTTTTGCTGCAATACATCTTCGCCGTGCGGCTCCAATGGTTGCCGGCCTCCGGCCAAGCCAATCCACGAGTCAATTACGAGACGATAACGCATGTAGCGCTGATTGATTCCCTGCTTGCCCTGTCGTGGAAGGGGTTTGCCGACGCACTGGCGCACCTCATCTTGCCGGCCATTGCGGTAGCGAGCGGGCCGCTTGCGGTGATCACCCGCATCACTCGCGCCTCGGTGCTTGAGACCGAGGGGCTCGATTTCGTTCGTACCGCGCGCGCCAAAGGCCTGAAGCGGGGCCGCATTCGGCGTCGGCACATCATGCGCAACGCCTGGCTGCCGATCGTCACGGTCATCGGCCTGTTGACCGGATCGCTCCTCGGCGGCGCTGTGATCACCGAGACGCTGTTTGCCTGGAATGGTGTTGGCCAGTGGATGGTCCAGTCCGTTCGTGACCGCGACTATGCCGTGGTGCAAAGTCTTGTGCTGGTGTTTGCGCTGGTCTTTTTGTTTATCAACCTGCTGGTCGATATCAGCTATACCCTGATCGATCCACGGCTGCGCCGGAGCGCCTGAGATGGCGAGCCGTTCGACGCGCCAGCGCTTCATGCGCAATCCAACGGCAATTGTCGGCCTGGCGATGGTGACGATCCTGTTTGCTATTGCCGTCGTTGGCCCGCTCGTGGCGCCCTACGATCCGCGCACGGGGAGCCTCATTGATCAACTCCAGCCGGCGAGCTGGGCGCATCCATTGGGCACTGATGAACAGGGGCGTGACGTTTTGAGCCGAATGCTTTACGGCGCACGCAACAGCCTGGCGATCGGCATTGGTGCTGTCGCTATGGCGGTTGTGGTCGGCTGCGTGGTCGGCGCCTTGGCCGGCGCTGCTGGCGGCTTGATCGACGCAGCCTTGATGCGCATTACCGACGGCCTGCTGGCGATTCCCGGTATTGTGCTGGCGATCGGCATGGTGGCCTTGCTGGGCCAGGGCTTCTTTGCGGTGATGGTCGCCGTGGCCCTGACCAATGCGCCGGCGTTTGCGCGCCTGCTACGCAGCAGTCTGGTTGCGCTTGGGCCGGCAGAATACATCACCGCTGCACGAACGGCCGGTTTGTCATCAACGCGGATATTCTTCCGCCACATGCTGCCGAACGCTCTGGCGCCGTTGCTGGTTTCGGTCACACTGGCACTTGCTACCGCCATCATAACCGTTGCTGGCCTGGGGTTCGTCGGCCTCGGCCCGGCCGATCCAGGCACGCCGGAGTGGGGCGTGATGCTAACCGAAGCCGGCAAGTTCTTGCGAACCGATCCGCTGCTTCTGTTCTACCCGGCGCTGGCGATCGCCTTGACGGCATTCGCCTTCAATCTGGTCGGCGATGGATTGCGCGAAGCGATGGACCCCAAGGTGGGTGACTGACGATGGATTCTGCGCTGGAGATCGAAGGTTTGTGCGTCCGCTTTCGGCTGTACGATCGTACGCTCACGGCTGTCGACAACGTCTCGCTGCGCGTCGAACGCGGCGAGACGATGGCGTTGGTTGGCGAATCCGGTTCTGGCAAGACGGTCACGAGTCTGGCAGTCATAGGCCTTCTTGGGTCCAAGGCGCTTGTCGCCTCTGGCTCCATTGGAGTCGGCGGCCGCGACGTGCTGGCCCTTGACGCCGAGGGTTTGCGACGCCTCCGCGGCGCCGAGGTCGGTACCATCTTCCAAGACCCAATGTCGAGCCTGAACCCGATGCTAACGATCGGCGAGCAGATCACTGAGACGCTTGCCAGCCATCGGTCCGACAGCGCAAGCGAACATCGCGCCAAGGCGCTCTCGCTGCTTGCCCAGGTACGGATTCCCCAACCCGAGGCGACACTGAATTTCTACCCGCATCAGCTGTCGGGGGGTATGCGGCAGCGCGTGATGATCGCCATCGCCATTGCGCTCGATCCCGCACTCATCATCGCCGACGAACCGACCACCGCGCTTGACGTTACCGTGCAGGCACAAGTGCTGGGGCTTATCCGCGATCTGATAACCGCCAAGAACGCGGCCTGCTTGTTTATCAGCCACGATATGGGTGTTGTTGCCCAGGTCAGCGACAAGGTCAGCATCATGTATGCTGGCTCGATCGTCGAAAAGGGCCCGACGAGCAGCGTCCTGGCGCAACCGTGGCACCCTTATACGCGTGGTCTGATCGACTGCGCCCCAGCACACGACACCACGGCGCGGCGCGAATTGCTGCCCATCCCCGGCTCGATGCCCGCGTTGGGAGATTTGCCGTCGGGATGCCCTTTTGCGCCACGCTGTTTCCGCGCTGAAGCCGACTGTCGTGAAATCAAGCCGGGTCTGCTCACGCTGCCCGGCGCGTCTGATCGCGCGGTGGCCTGTCACCATCCGCTTATCGACAGCGTCGAGCGTCCTGAATTGGCTCCTACCCAGGCGCGCTCTTATTCCATCACGACCGCCGCTCCGGCGCTCGATGTGCGGCATCTGTCCCAGGCGCTCGGCCAGCGTGGCATATTCGGCGCGCGGCGTACCCGGTTGATCGTCGATGACGTGACCCTCCAGGTGCCCGCGGGCTCGACATTGGGGGTCGTCGGCGAATCCGGTTCTGGCAAGTCGACGCTGGTGCGCTCGATCATGGGTCTTTATGCGGGCACGCTGGGCGAGATCCGCGTCGCCGGCGCGCAGGTGCCCGGCGGAACCTGGCCGCGATCACTACGTGCACGCATGCAGATGGTGTTCCAGGACAGCTATTCCAGCCTCAA
>NZ_RZRQ01000263.1:0-8152 GCF_003997785.1 Mesorhizobium sp. M7D.F.Ca.US.004.01.2.1
TCACGCTGGGACGCAAGACCGCTGCGGAAAAAGTGGCGAGCTTTCTGCTGATGATTGCCAGAAACATCGATCCCACGCTTGATCCAAACACCAACTCGACGAGCTTCGAGCTGCCGCTCACACGTGCCGACATCGCCGATTTCCTCGGCCTGACGATCGAAACGGTGAGCCGCCAGTTGACCCGGCTGCGGACGGATAACGTGATCCGGATCGACAACAACCGCCATGTGACCGTGGACAGCCTTGCCCGGTTGGCGAGCCGCTCCGGCGTCTAGTCCCGGTCGACGATCCCGATCATCGGCAGGACATGCTCGCGTTCAAACGCGATGTGCCGGCGCAAGTTCTCGAACAGGCCGCGCAACATGAAACCGATGGCTTCGGGGTTCTCGACCGTCTCGCCATGACCGATGGCCAGCAGAATTTCGGTCACCTCACCGGCAAAGCATTCGTCTTCCACATGTTCGGCCCGCAATCGCCGGGTTGAGGCAAGGTTCGCATTGCTGCCGACCACGGCGTCCTCGTAAGCAGGGAAGATCACCGCCTCTTCGTATTGATGAATGTTGCGCAGCAGCGGAATGATCGCGTTGGCCGCGCCGAGGCACTTCAGACGATCGACGCTGGGCAAGGCGTCCGCAATTCTTTCCAGGGCGTCGCAGAGCTGCAGCTTTTCCCTGTGCGCGCGCTTCATCACCGCAGCCGGGACCACTTCCCTGCTGGATCGATCAGTTGGTGCGGGATTTTCGTCGCCTGCTTCGAACAGCGACGATCCCAGCCCTTTCTTCTGGCTCAACGGCGGCCTCCGTTCGTTTGCAAGACCACGCTGCCCAATCAGAAAGGGCTGGGCTTTGACATGGATCAAGGCGGCGACAACGCGACTGCTGAATTGGTGTCTACGCGGATTGGCGTCCGCGCATCGGAATCCGAGGTCGGGGATATCTCATGAAGTTCGGCACGCAAATCTTCGCTTTGAGCCTTTTCACATTCGCGGCCCTAGCGGCCGCTGGCTTCGGCGCGGACCAGCCATTTCGACAGCATATGTGGGTGCTGTTTTTTGTGTTGCTTGGTTTTGTCGCCATCCTCATCCGCAACACGAATTTCCAGGTGGCCGCTCCGATTGACCCATCCGCTTACATGGATGGTCCAATCCGCTACGGCACGATCGCCACCATGTTCTGGGGTGTCGTCGGCATGCTTGTCGGCGTGGTCATCGCGCTGCAGCTTGCCTACCCCGATCTCAACATCCAGCCCTGGTTCAACTTCGGCCGTTTGCGGCCGCTGCATACATCGGGCGTAGTCTTTGCCTTCGGCGGCAACGCACTGCTGTGCACATCATTGTATGTCGTGCAACGAACCTGCCGCGCCCGCCTGTTCGGTGGTGATCTCGCCTGGTTCGTGTTCTGGGGCTACCAGCTCTTCATCGTCATGGCGGCGACTGGCTACCTGCTCGGCATCACCGAGAGCCGCGAATACGCCGAACCCGAATGGTACGTCGACATCTGGCTGACCATCGTCTGGGTCGCCTATCTCATCCTGTTCCTCGGCACGATCCTGAAGCGCAAGGAGCCGCATATCTACGTCGCCAACTGGTTCTACCTGTCCTTCATCATCACCGTCGCGATGCTGCATGTGGTCAACAACCTGTCGATGCCGGTTTCGTTTCTCGGCTCGAAGAGCTACTCCGCCTTCTCCGGCGTCCAGGACGCGCTGATACAGTGGTGGTACGGCCACAACGCCGTCGGCTTCTTCCTCACCGCCGGCTTCCTCGGCATGATGTATTACTTCGTGCCCAAGCAAGCGAACCGGCCGGTCTACTCATACCGTCTCTCCATCATTCACTTCTGGGCGCTGATCTTCCTCTACATCTGGGCAGGCCCGCACCATCTGCACTACACCGCCCTGCCCGATTGGGCGCAGACGCTCGGCATGGTGTTCTCGATCATGCTGTGGATGCCGTCATGGGGTGGCATGATCAACGGCCTGATGACGCTATCAGGCGCCTGGGACAAGCTCCGCACCGATCCGATCATCCGCATGATGGTGATGGCCATCGCCTTCTACGGCATGTCGACCTTCGAGGGGCCGATGATGTCGATCAAGACGGTCAACTCGCTGTCGCACTATACCGACTGGACCATCGGACACGTCCATTCCGGCGCGCTCGGCTGGGTCGGCATGATCTCGTTCGGTGCGATCTACTACATGGCGCCGAAGCTCTGGAACCGTCAACGGCTCTACTCGCTGAGGCTGGTCACCTGGCACTTCTGGCTGGCGACACTCGGGATCGTCGTCTACGCCGCAGTGATGTGGGTGTCCGGCATCATGCAGGGCCTGATGTGGCGCGAATACGACGAGCAGGGCTTTCTGGTCTACTCATTCGCTGAAACCGTGGCCGCCATGCACCCCTACTATGTCATGCGCGCCATCGGCGGGGCAATGTACCTCTCCGGCGCCCTGATCATGGCCTGGAACATTACCATGACGATCCTGGGATACCAGCGCGAGGAGGAGCCGATGCCCGGCTCGGTTCCCGCCCTTCAGCCTGCCGAATAAGGAGCCAGACAATGGGCTTGATGGACAGACACGCGATCATCGAGAAGAACGCCACGCTTCTTCTCGTTGGCTCCCTTCTGGTGGTGACGGTCGGCGGCATCGTCGAGATCGCACCGCTCTTCTATCTCGACAACACCATCGAGAAGGTCGAAGGCATGCGGCCTTACTCGCCGCTGGAACTCGCCGGCCGCAACATCTATGTGCGTGAGGGCTGCTACCTCTGCCACAGCCAGATGATCAGGCCATTCCGCGACGAGGTCGAGCGCTACGGTCACTACAGCTTGGCGGCCGAGTCGATGTACGATCACCCTTTCCAGTGGGGATCGAAGCGAACCGGGCCGGACCTCGCCCGGGTCGGCGACCGCTACTCGAATGGATGGCACGTTCAGCACCTTACGGATCCGCGTTCGGTGGTGCCGGAATCGATCATGCCGAGCTACGCGTTCCTGAAGGACGCCCCGATCGAGGTGAAGGATTTCTCGACCCATCTGGTCGCCAACAGGCGGGTCGGCGTCCCCTACAACGATGACATGATCGCGCACGCCAATGCCGACCTTATGGCGCAGGCCGATCCCAACGCGGACACATCCGGCCTCGAAGCACGCTATCCGAAAGCCAAGGTCGGCGACTTCGACGGCAACCCGCAACAGGTCACCGAAATGGATGCCCTCGTCGCCTATCTCCAGATGCTCGGCACGCTGGTTGACTTCAAGAACTACGACGATGCCGCAGGATATCGCTGAGGAGTTTTATCCATGGATTACAATTTGATGCGGGAGTTTGCCGACAGCTGGGGTTTGGTCGGCATGGCGCTTTTCTTTGTCGGGGCAATTGTCTTCGCCCTTCGCCCCGGCAGCCGCAAGCTGGCCGACGAGGCTGCCCGGATCCCCCTTGAGGATGACTGATCATGAGCAACGAGCATATCGACCAGGTCTCCGGTGTCTCAACCACCGGCCATGAGTGGGATGGCATAAGGGAGCTCAACAACCCGCTTCCGCGCTGGTGGGTCATCACGTTTTACGTCACCATTGTCTGGGCCATCGGCTACACCATCGCCTATCCGGGATGGCCGCTGCTGCACTCGGCGACGAAGGGCGTGCTCGGCTATTCCAGCCGCAACGACGTCAAGAACGAACTGGCTGTGGCTGAGGTCGCGAAGGGCAAATATATCTCGGCGGTGGAGTCCAAGAGCGTCTCGGAGATTGCCGCGGACGATGGCCTGCGCGAATTCGCAACCGCCGCCGGTGGCGCCGCTTTCAAGGTCAATTGCGTACAATGCCATGGCTCCGGCGCCCAAGGTTCCAAGGGCTTTCCCAATCTCAACGACGACGACTGGCTGTGGGGCGGCAAGGCCGAGCAGATCCAGCAGACGATCACGCACGGCATCCGCTTCGCGTCCGATCCGGACACGCGCCTGTCGGAAATGCCTGCCTTTGGCGACATCATAACCACTGACCAGATCGCTCAGGTCAGCACCTATGTCGCCAGCCTGTCGGGAAAGGTCCAGGATGCCGGCCTCGTCGAGCCCGGCGCCAAGGTCTTTGCCGAAAGTTGCGTGGCCTGTCATGGCGACAATGCAAAGGGCAACAAGGAGCTCGGCGCGCCCGATCTGACCGATGCGATCTGGCTCTACGGATCCGGCGAGGCGGCCATCGCCGCACAGGTCCGTGCGCCAAAACAGGGCGTCATGCCGGCCTGGGGCGCACGCCTGGGCGAGACCAAGGTCAAGGAACTCGCCGTCTACATCCATTCGCTTGGTGGTGGGGAATAGGAAGCGGGGCCTAATCCCAACCCTTCGCCAGCCAAGCGACGAGGCCCGGCCATGCCGGGCCTCGACCTGTATTCGGCACCGGCAATTGACTTGCATCAACGCGCCTGCCCCCGCCCCGCGGCAAGACTCCCATACGCTGGCAGCCCGGGCATGGGCAGATTGTCGCCTGCGCGAGTGGAGATGCATGTGCTGGACAATACGCAGGTAGAGCGGCTCGAAGCCGAAGCGGTGAACTCCGCCAAAGTGCGCCAGCCAATGTATGCCGCGCGCAAGAAGATATTCCCGAAACGGGCAACGGGAAGCTTTCGCCGGTTCAAGTGGCTGGTGATGGCGATCACACTCGGTATCTACTATCTGACACCGTGGTTGCGATGGGACCGTGGCCCGTTCGCCCCGGACCAGGCCGTGCTGCTCGATCTCGCCAACCGGCGCTTCTACTTCTTCTTCATCGAGATATGGCCGCAGGAATTCTACTATGTGGCCGGCCTTCTGATCATGGCCGGCGTCGGTCTTTTCCTGATCACGTCGACTATCGGTCGTGCCTGGTGCGGCTATACATGTCCGCAGACCGTCTGGGTCGATCTGTTTCTGGTTGTCGAGCGCGCCATCGAGGGTGATCGCAACGCACGCATGAAACTCGATGCCGGTCCCTGGACCGCCCGCAAGCTTGCGCTGCGGGTATCGAAACACGCCATCTGGCTGGTCATAGGTGCTGCGACCGGGGGCGCCTGGATATTCTATTTCGCCGATGCGCCTACGTTGGCTCGCGAACTTTTCACCGGCACCGCAGCCCCCGTCGCCTACATCACCGTCGCCGTGTTGACGGCGACGACCTATACGTTCGGTGGGCTGATGCGCGAGCAGGTCTGCACCTACATGTGCCCATGGCCACGCATCCAGGCGGCGATGCTCGACGAAAATTCCCTCACCGTCACTTACAACGACTGGCGCGGCGAACCACGTTCGCGTCACGCCAAGAAGGTCGTGGCAGCAGGTCAGTCCGTCGGCGACTGCGTCGACTGCAATGCCTGCGTCGCGGTCTGCCCGATGGGGATCGACATTCGCGACGGCCAACAGCTCGAATGCATCACCTGCGCGCTTTGCATCGACGCCTGCGACGGCGTCATGGACAAGCTCGGCAGGGAGCATGGACTGATCTCCTACGCGACGCTCTCCGATTACAACGCCAACATGATGCTGGCGACCGCGGGCGGCTCCAGTTCCGTCAATCCGTCGCTGGTCAGGACCACTGACGGCCCTTTCTCCGACAAGGTGGCGCATTTCCATATTCGCAAGATCTTTCGGCCGCGCACCTATGTCTACATGGGTATGTGGTCGCTGATCGGCCTGGGTCTGCTCTATTCGCTGCTGACGCGCGATCGGCTCGAAGTGAACGTGCTGCATGACCGCAATCCGCAATTCGTCACGCTGTCCGACGGCTCGATCCGCAATGGCTACACCGTCAAGCTGCTCAACATGATCCCCGAACCGCGGACCATTGTTGTCACTATGCAGGGCTTGCAAGGGGGCGAAATGAGCGTGGTCGGGGACGACATTAAGGTAGGCCGCTCCTTTGCCATCCCGGTCGAGCCCGATCGCCTGAAAATGCTGAAGGTCTTCGTGCGCCAGCCGGCGGATCAAATCCAGGGCACAGCGCAGACCTTCACGTTCCGTGTCGAGGACAAGGCGAGCTTCGAGTCGGACGAATACACCGCCACCTTCAACGCGCCGGAGACTGCCAGATGAGCGCCAGAACTCAAAAAACCCGCGAATTCACAGGCAGGCACATGCTGTTCACCATCCTTGCCTTCTTCGGCGTGGTCATCGCGGTCAATCTGACGATGGCCACGCTCGCCAACACGAGCTGGACCGGCCTTGTCGTCGAAAACACCTATGTGGCGAGCCAGCAATTCAACAAGAAGGCCGAGGAGGGTCGCGCGCAGGCAGCACTTGGCTGGACCGGCAAGCTGACCATCGCATGGGGCGAGGTCCGCTACAGCCTCACCGATGCCGCCGGCAAGCCGGTTCCCTTGCATGGCGTCAAGGTGCTGTTTCGCCATCCCGCATACGAGAAAGAGGACAAGTCCGTCACGCTCGCCCTCGCCTCTGGCCAGGAATTCGCCGCGCAGCACATGCCGAAGGATGGCGTCTGGATTGTCGAAGTCGACGCCGATGCCGGTCTGGATAAACCGTATCGCGACGTCCGCAGGATCATGATTTCCAATGGAGCGCTGCAATGAGTTGTTGTGCACCGGGCGCCGAAATGGCGCTTGATCTGGTCAACACCGCATCGGTCCTGCCGTCCAGCCAGGAAATCAGGCTGGCGAGCAGATCGCTTGGCGATGATCTCCGCCAGACCGATCTTTCAGTCCCTGCGGTTCATTGCGCGGCCTGCATCCAGGCGATCGAGACAGCACTGGGAAAGCTCGATCAAGTCGAGAGTGCTCGTGTCAACCTGTCCACGAAGCGGGTCGTGGTCCGCTGGCGTGGGAGCCAAGTACCACCATTCGTCGCCGCGCTGGGACGGCTGGGTTACGAGGCGCATCTGTTCGACCCTGAAGTCGATAACAAGGACAAGACGCTTTCGGAACTGATCCGCGCCGTTGCTGTCGCCGGCTTTGCGGCGGGCAATATCATGCTGCTTTCAGTCTCGGTCTGGTCCGGCGCCGAAGGCGCAACGCGGGACCTGTTTCATTGGGTCTCGGCGCTGATCGCGATCCCGGCACTGGCCTTCGCCGGCGGCATCTTCTTCCGCTCGGCCTGGAATGCGCTGCGTCACGGCCGCATGAACATGGATGTGCCGATCGCGGTCGGGGTGTCCCTCGCCTACGCCATGAGTCTCTATGAGACGATCAACCACGGCGATCACGCCTATTTCGACGCGTCGGTATCGCTGCTGTTTTTCCTGTTGATCGGTCGCACGTTGGATCACGTGATGCGCGAACGTGCCCGGACCGCCGTGAAAGGCCTGTCCCAGTTGGCCGCACGTGGCGCCATGGTGCTGCGCAACGACGGCGCACGCGACTATCTGCCGGTTGGCGAGATCGAACCCGGCATGCTGCTGTTGATCGCGGCGGGCGAAAGGATCCCCGTCGACGGCAAGATCATTCAAGGGGCCTCGGATCTGGACTGCTCGTTGGTTTCCGGCGAGAGCACGCCTCGAAACGTGGCGGCAGGCGAAGCCGTGCAGGCCGGTGTCCTCAATCTCACCGGCCCGCTGACGATTGAGGCGGCAGCGGCCGCGAAAGATTCGTTTCTGGCGGAAATGGTTCGGCTCATGGAAGCCGCAGAGGGCGGCCGCGCGCATTATCGCCGGATCGCCGATCGCGTTTCGGCGCTCTATGCCCCGGTGGTTCATCTCACAGCCTTCGCGACGTTCCTTGGCTGGATGGCGGCGACTGGCGACTGGCACCGGGCGATAACCATCGCCATTGCCGTTCTCATCATCACATGCCCGTGCGCGCTCGGCCTCGCCGTGCCGATCGTGCAGGTGGTCGCGGCGCGGCGCCTGTTCGAGAACGGCATCATGGTCAAGGACGGTTCGGCCATGGAGCGCCTGGCGACGATTGATACAGCGGTGTTCGACAAGACCGGAACGCTCACGCTTGGACAGCCCCGGCTCATCAATGCGTCAGCGATCGATCCGACCATGCTGGCAATCGCGGCCGACATGGCTGCGCACTCGCGTCACCCGTTTTCAAAGGCCATAGCCGGTTTTGCCCGCCTTGGCGGGCAGCACAAATTCGATGCCGTCACTGAGCATCCGGGGTTCGGAATCGAAGCCACTGTCGCCGGAAGTATCTGGCGGCTGGGTCGACGCGGATGGGCTGG
>NZ_RZRQ01000264.1:0-8139 GCF_003997785.1 Mesorhizobium sp. M7D.F.Ca.US.004.01.2.1
TGGGCCTCAGTTTCGGAGGACTGAAAGTCCTTCACGACATTTCGTTCTCGGTCGAGAAGGGCGCTATCAACAGTCTTATCGGGCCGAACGGGGCCGGCAAGACGTCGCTCTTCAATTGCCTGACCGGATTCTACAAGCCGAAGGGCGGCTCGATCAGTCTGGGCGGCCGGCCAATTACCGGTTTGCCGCCGCATCGCATCACCGCGCTCGGGCTCGCCCGCACATTTCAGAACATCCGGCTGTTCAAGGAAATGACCGTTCTGGAAAACGCCATGTCCGGCCAGCATTGCCGCAGCCGCCACGGCATTGTGTCGGCGATCCTGCACTTGCCGGCACAGCGGCGCGAGGAGGAGGCGATCCGAGCAGCCGGCATGCGCTGGCTCGATTTCGTCGGCATCCAGCAGCACGCGCATCGCCGCGCCGGCGGTCTTTCCTATGGCGATCAACGGCGGCTTGAACTCGCAAGAGCCCTGGCGTCGGCGCCCGAGCTCATCTTGCTGGACGAGCCTGCCGCCGGCCTGAACGAGCGCGAGAAGCTGGACCTTGTGCACCTGATCCGCCGCATTCGCGACGAGACCGGCGTCACCGTCCTGCTGATCGAGCACGACATGGGCCTGGTCATGCAAGTGTCGGAGAAGATCGTGGTGTTCGACTACGGCCAGAAGATCGCCGACGGGCCACCGGAGGCCGTGCGAGCGGACCCCAGGGTCATCGAAGCCTATCTGGGTACGGAGGAATGATGGACGCCGAAATCGTTCTTTCCGCGGACCGCATCGTCGCGCGCTATGACGGCATCGAAGCCCTTCATGGCGTTAGCCTTTCGGTCAAGCGCGGCCAGATCGTCGCCCTGCTTGGCGCGAACGGTGCAGGCAAGAGCACCACGCTGCGCACGCTGTCCGGCCTTGTTGCCGCATCCTCTGGAAGTGTCCGCTTCCTGGGCGAGGACATAACCAGGGTTCCTGCCCATCGCCTGCCGCATCGCGGGCTCGTCCACGTCCCGGAGGGAAGGCGTATCTTCGGCGACATGACGATCAAGGAGAACCTTGACCTCGGCTCGTTTACGCTTGCCGACGATGTCGAGCGCCGCCGGCGGCTGGACCACGTTTTTGAACTCTTCCCCATCCTGGCCCGCAGACAGAATGGCGATGCAAGGAATCTCTCGGGAGGTGAGCAGCAGATGCTGGCGATCGGGAGGGCCCTCATGGCCGCGCCCAAGGTGCTCCTGCTCGATGAGCCTTCCATGGGCCTGGCGCCGCAATTGATCAAGGAAGTCATGAACATCGTGCAACGCCTCAATCGTGAAGGCGTGACCATTCTGCTCGTGGAGCAGAACAGCAAAGTCGCCTTGAAGTTCGCCGACTACGGCTATGTGCTCAAAGCCGGGCGCGTCGTTCTTGAGGGACCAGGCAGCGATCTCGCGAGCAATGAAGCGGTCATCAGCGCCTATCTAGGCGGCGTCGCCGCCTGAAGACGACATGGGCTCGAACCGCTTATGGCTGGGTCGCGGGGCCGTACGAAACAATGCAGGAAATTTGCGAGACCGGTCGCGAGTTGGCTGTCGCGCTATTTGACCGTCATACGGGTTTGTCATCCGGGTGGCCGAGTTCGCAAAACCAGCCGCCCAGATACTTCACCGAGGGTGCCTTCGGATCGGGAACCGGCGTCCTCGCCTCCACCGCTGCGCGAAACGGCTCGGCACTATCCTGGGGAACAAATCCGATATGGTCTGCGCCCCTGTTGTCGACCATCTTCAGCTTGTTGTCTGAGATGCCGAAGGAGATCGTGTGGCCGACACGCGGCGCGGTAAGAGCTGCCTCAACCAGGCGCACGCAGTCGGCGAAAGAAAGATACGACCACAGCATGCGGCGGTCGGCCGGCTCGGGGAAGGACGAGAAGATGCGCAGGCACGCGGTCTCGATGCCGAACTTGTCCCAGTAGAGCCGACTCAGGCTTTCGACGAAATTCTTCGAGACGCCGTAGAGGCTGTCCGGACGCACCGGCGCGTCGACGCCGATATGGGCTTCGACTTCATGGTAGCCGATGGCATGCACCGAGGAGGCATAGATGACGCGCTTCACACCGTGTTTCCGGGCGCCTTCGTAGATGTGATAGGAGCCACGGATGCTGGAATCCAGGATCGTCTGCCATGCGCATTCAAGCGGCGCGCCGCCGAAATGCACGATCGCGTCGCAGTCCTTGGTGGCCGCAACCGTCGCCTCCATGTCAGCGAGATCGAAGACCGCCTCTTCCTCGTGCGAGGCAAGGTCGCCGAACGGTTCGCGGCCCGCCAGGCGGATCGTTCTTGCCAGCGGCACCAGCCCCTTTCGCAGTTCCGAGCCGAGCCGGCCGGCGGCGCCGGTGATCAGGATGCGTTCGTAATGGGGCATGGTCTACTCCACTTGCGCGACGGCGGCGTTGATCCGCGCGATCGCTTGGGCGAGCACCTCTTCGCTGGTGGCGGTGGAGATGCGGAAATAGGGTGAAAGTCCATAGGCAGCACCCGGCACCGATGCCACGCGGCCTTCGTTCAGGAGATAGGTCGCCACCGCCGTATCGTCCTCCAGCACGACGCCTTTGGGTGTCTTGCGGCCGATCAGGCTGGCGCAGCCGATATAGGCATAGAAAGCGCCTTCCGGCGGCGGCAGCGTAAGGCCGTTGATGCGTCTTATGCCATCGACCACCAAATTCCTGCGCGCCTCGAATGCCTCGCGGAAACGGGTCACCTCGTCCTGCGGGCCGTTCAGCGCGGCGACTGTCGCCGCCTGGGCGATCGAGCAGACCGAAGTGACCGACTGGCTCTGAATGGTCGACATCGCCTTGACCAGTGGCGCCGGGCCAGCCGCGTAACCGACACGCCAGCCGGTCATCGCATAGGCCTTGGCGACGCCGTTGACGATAAGGCTGCGGTCCCGAAGGTCCGGGCAAGCTTTGCCGAAGGATACGAATTCGCGGCCATCGAAGATGATGTGCTCATAGATCTCGTCGGACAGGATGAGCACCTGCGGATGCCTGGCAAGGACCGCGCCCAGCGCCTTGAGGTCGTCGGCCGAGTAGACCGCGCCGGATGGATTGCCGGGCATGTTCAAAAAGAGCCATTTGGTTTTCGGCGTGATTGCCTTTTCAAGCAGCTCCGGCGTCAGCCTGAAGCCGCCGCTTTCCGGGCATTCCACGGTGACGGGCGTACCGCCGAGCAGCTTCACCATCTCGGGATAGGACACGAAATAGGGTGCGGGCAGGATGGCCTCGTCGCCAGGTTCCAGCGTCGCCATCAGCGCGTTGAAGATGATCTGCTTGGCGCCGTTGGCAACGACGATGTCGTCGGCCGTGTAGTCCAGTCCGTTCTCGCGCCTGAACTTCCCGGCCACGGCCTCGCGCACTTCCAGCGAGCCGGCCGCGGCGGTGTAGAGGGTCTGGCCGGCCTTTGCGGCCGCGTGCGCCGCTTCAATGATGTGGGCAGGTGTCGGAAAATCAGGTTCGCCAAGGCCAAGGTCGATGACGTCGACGCCTTTGGCCCGTAGCGCCTTGGCTGCCTGCGAGGCCGCCATCGAAGCCGACGGCTTGACCACGGACAGGCGCGAAGCAATGTAGCTCATCGGCTTTTCTCCGAAATATAGCCCCTGGACACGTCCTGTGCCCGCGCCTCCGTACTGCGCTTGGCCGGATCGCCATAGCCGCCACCGCCGGGAAGTTCCAGAACCAGACGACGCCCTTCGGGAACGTGTTGCCAGCCCTTGGGGCGCATCAGCGTGCCATCGTCGAGTCTGACGATGCCGGCAATCCCGTCCTTGCCGCCATTGCGGCCCTTGGCTGGATGTCTGACCCGGTCGAACATGGCGGAGAAATCGAACTCGTGGCCTTCGGTGGCCGCGATTTCGAGGATCTGGCCGAGGCCGCCGCGAAATTCCCCGTCGCCGCCGGAATCGGGACGCAGTTCCTTGCGCCAGATGACGATCGGTCCGGTGTGCTCGGTCGCTTCGATCGGCATCGTATGGACACCGGACGGAAAGGCGGTGGCGGAAAGCCCGTCCAGCGTCGGGCGCGCGCCCATGCCGCCGGAATTGAACATCAGCACCTCGGCGCGGCGCCCGTCGCCGCTGGCGACCGGCCTGACCGAGATGTGGATGTTCCACAGTGCCGCCGCGCCTTCGGCAAGGATCTGGCCCGGCAGCGCCTTGGCCAGCGCGCCCAGCACCAGGTCGGGCACCATATGGCCGATGACGTGCCGCAGGGAGACCGGCGCCGGCCGCGGGGCGTTCAGGATGTTGGTCGGCGACGATATGGTGAACAGAGCAAGCGAGGCCGCATTGTTCGGGATCTCCGGCGCCACCACGCATTTCAGGGCGTAGCAGGCATAGGCCTTGCTGTAGATGATCGGAACGTTGATGCCCCAGCGGCTTATCGGATCGGTTCCGGAGAAGTCGACATTCAAATGGTCGTCGCCAATCGAGACGGCGGCCACCAGCTTGACCGGCGTGTCGTAGCCGTCGGTCACCAGCTCGTTCGACCAGCTGCCTTTCGGCAGCGCCTTGATGCGCTCCAGCGTCGCGTCATGGGTGCGCGTGAAGATGAACTCTCCCAGCCTGTCCAGCGATGCCAGACCGATCTCCTTCATCATGTCGACCAGGCGGCGGTGGCCGACCTCGTTGCAGGCGGCCAGCGAATAGAAGTCGCCGACAACCTGGTTCGGCTCGCGCACATTGGTGCGCAGGATCTTCACCAGATCGAGGTTCACCTTGCCGCGCTCGGCAAACTTCATGATCGGGATCTGGATGCCTTCCTCGTAGACCGACTTGCCGTCGGCGCCGAAGCCACGTCCGCCAACGTCGACCACATGGGCCGTGCAGGCGAAGAACGCCACCAGTTCGCCGTTGAGGAACGAGGGCGAGACCATGGTGATGTCGTGCAGATGGCCGGTGCCTTTCCAGGGATCGTTGGTGACATAGGTGTCGCCTTCGTACATCTCCTCGCGCGGGATTTCGTTCATGAATTGCAGCACGGCCTCGGCCATGGTGTTCACATGCCCGGGCGTGCCGGTCACGGCTTGTGCCAGCATCTCGCCGCGCGGATTGAACACGCCGGCCGACAGGTCGCCCGATTCACGCACCGATGTGGAGAAGGCTGTCCGCAACAGGGTCAGTGCCTGCTCCTCGACCACCGAGATCAGGCGATTCCACATCACCTGCATACGGATTTCCAAGATGTCGCTCATGCCTGGACCCCTTTGCGGATCAGGAGGATCGAACCGTCGCTCTGCAGCACGGCATCGAAGAGAGTGGTGACGACCGTCGACGTCTCGCGCTCGACGATCACCGCCGGGCCGCTGATGCGATCCCCCGGCGAAAGGTCGGCGCGTTCGATGATGGCTGAAATCTGCACGGTTCCGGTCGCCGGATCGAAAACCTCGCGCGTCTGCGAAGCGGCGACAGTCCTGGTCCCCATGGTGATCTCGTGCCTGGCCGGGGCCGGCCGCACGTCCTGCGCCTTGACCGACCAGGTCACGATCTCGATTTCCAACCCGTCGAGGCCATCGATGGCACGGCCGAAGAAGCGCGCGTAATTGTCCCGGAAAGCGTCCTTGACGCCCACCTCATCGCCGGGCCTGAACGCCCTGTCGGGCAGCGGCACCGGGATTTCCCAACCCTGGCCGGCATAGCGCATGAAGGCGGTGATCTCGCGCGTGATGGCACTGTTTGTACCGGCCCGCACGAAGCTCTCGGCGGTGGCCTTCAGCCCGTCGAGCAGCGCATTCACCTCGCATGCGTCGAACCGCGACAGCCGCGTCAGCTTGGAAGCCAGCGCCTCATAGCCGAACGGTGCCTTGAGGAAGCCGATGGCCGAACCGACGCCGGCGCCTTGCGGAACAAGGCACTGTTCCACGCCAAGCTTTTCGCACAGCCGTGCCGCATGCAGGGGCGCAGCGCCGCCAAAGGCGATCATCACATTGTCGGAGATGTTCTTGCCGTTTTCCACCGCGTGGACGCGGGCGGCATTGGCCATGTTCTCGTCGACGACCTCGCAGATGCCGAAGGCGGCGGAAACGGAATTGAGCGAAAGCCGGGTGCCGACATCGCGGGTGATGGCCTCCTCCGACGCCCGCGTGTCGAGCCTGATGGCGCCGCCGGCGAAATTGTCGGGATCGAGCTTGCCCAGGACGAGATCGGCATCGGTGATGGCTGGGCGGCTGCCGCCGCGCCCGTAGCAGGCGGGACCGGGTTCGGACCCGGCACTTTCCGGGCCGGTCTGGATGCGCCCCATGGCGTCGACCCAGGCGATCGAGCCGCCACCGGCGCCGATTTCGATCATCTCGATCACCGGGATCGAGATCGGCATGCCGGAGCCCTTGCAGAAGCGATAGGTGCGGGCGACCTCGAAGGTCCGCGCCGTGCGTGGGGAATAATCCTCGATCAGGCAGATCTTCGCAGTCGTTCCGCCCATGTCGTAGGAGACGACGGAGTCCAGGTCGAAGCGCCGCGCCACGTCGGCTGCGAAGATGGCGCCGCCGGCCGGACCGGACTCGACCAGGCGCACCGGAAATTCGGATGCGGTTTCCACCGAGATCAGACCACCGCCCGAGTGGATCATGAACACCGGGCAGTTCGCTCCCATCTCCTTCAGCCGCACCTGTAGGCGCACCAGATAGTCGGCCATCTGCGGCCGCACATAGGCATTGGCGCAAACCGTGTTGAAGCGTTCGAACTCGCGCATCTGCGGCGAGACCTCGGCGCTGATGGAGATCGGTATGTCCAGCTTTCCGGCGAGGATTTCGCGCGCCCGCCGCTCGTGCACCGCGTCCATGTAGGAATGAATGAAGCCGATGGCGACGGCGCCGAAGCCGCCGGCGGCGATGCTGTCGGCGATCTCGTCGAGTGCAACTTCGTCCAGCGGCTGCAATTCCCGCCCATCCGCGCCGATGCGCCCTTTGACCGTATAGCGATGCTCGCGCGGGATCAGTGGCGGTGGCAGCTTCAGGTTCAGATCATACTGTTCGAACCGGTTTTCCGTGCGCATCTCGATGACGTCGCGAAACCCTTCGGTCGTGACCAGCGCCGTCTTGGCGCCGCGCCGTTCGATGAGCGCGTTGGTCGCCAGCGTGGTGCCGTGGATGACGATGTCGAGGTCCGCCAGCGTGATGCCGGCGTCGCGCACGACGATCTCGATCCCGTCGAGGATGGCCTGCTCTGGCGCGGCATAGTTGGTCAGGATCTTGGTCGAGAAGATCGTGCCGCGCACATCGACCACGATATCGGTGAACGTGCCGCCGATATCCGCGCCGAGACGGATGTCATTTGCCGTGCTGATCATGCGTTGGCCTTCTGCGAAGCGAGCGCTGCGTCGCGCATCTGGGAAAGGGTCTGACGCGGCGTGATCGCCTCGGGCGAGATATCCAGCTCCAGGACCGCGCCGGTCGTAGACGCCAGCGCCCTGCCGAAAGCGCCGGCGAAATCCCCGGTCGCGCCGACCCGCTCGGCATGGAAGCCATAGGCCCGGGCGATGCCGACGAAATCCGGGTTCTCGATGTTCGTTCCCGACACGCGCGCCGGATAATGCCGCTCCTGATGGGCGCGGATGGTGCCGTAGATGCCGTTGTTCAGGATCAGCACGATGGGCTGCGCCCCGGCCTGCATCGCCGTCCCCAGCTCCTGGCAGTTCATCTGGAAATCGCCATCGCCGGCAAAGCAGACCACCGTGCGTCCGGGAAAAGCCACCTTGGCCGCGATGGCCGCCGGCAGGCCGTAGCCCATGGCGCCGGATTGCGGGGCGAGCAGCCGTGCCTTCGGCCCGAATTTGAAGAACTTGTTTGGCCAGACGGTGAAATTGCCGGCGCCATTGGTCAGGATCACATCGTCGGGCAGCGTCTCGCGCAGCCAGCGGCTGACCTCGACCATGTCGACGGGGCCCGGCTGGGCCGGTGCGGTGAACGTGCCCTCATAGCTTTGGCGTGCCTGCGACCGCCACGCGCCCCAGTCGCCCTTGATCGGCGAGAGCGCCTTGGCGAAGGCGTTCGGCCCGGCATGGATGCCAAGCGAGGGCACGTAGATCTTGCCGATCTCGCGATCCGAACCGTGGGCATGGATCAGCTTCTGCTTCGGCTCGGGCACGGACAAAAGCGTGTAGCCGTCCGTGGTCATCTCGCCAAAG
>NZ_RZRQ01000265.1:0-8051 GCF_003997785.1 Mesorhizobium sp. M7D.F.Ca.US.004.01.2.1
CATCAAGCCGCCTCGAGCTGGCGCGAAGCCGCAACAAGGATGGAGCGCGTCGTCGACGCTGCCGCCGTAGTCTCCTCGATGGTCCAGGACGGGTCGACCAGGAACGCGATGCTCGTTTCACCCATCTGCCGCGCGACTGGCAGTCGTTCGGGCGGCGCTACGCCGGCATCCGCGAAGGCATGCTCCAGATAAATCTCGGAGCAGCTACCCGAGAAGCATGGAACGCCGGCCGCATTGACGGCCGCAATCAGCTCGTCCCGCGACCATCCCGAAGACAACATCTCCGGCTTGATATAGAAATAGCATCGGTACCAGGCATGCCTGTGAGCCGGATCGAGCCGGGGCGTGTGTAGCATCGGCAAATCGGCAAGCGTCCTTATCCAGATGTTGGCGTTGCGCTCGCGTTGGCGAACCCAGTCTGGCAGACGTTCGAGCTGCCGCAAACCAAGCACGGCCTGGATGGACGTCATGCGCCAGTTCGTGCCGACGCTGTCGTGCAACCAGCGGAACCCGGTCGGCCGATGAGGGGCAAAGACCACATTGTAGTTCTTGCCGTGGTCCTTCAGGCTCCATGCGGCGAGCCACAATTTCCTGTCGTCCATGGCGACAAGTCCGCCCTCGCCGCCGGTCGTGATGATCTTGTCCTGGCAGAACGAAAACGCCGCGATATCACCGAAGGAGCCGATCGGTCGTCCGTTGTATTCGGCTCCATGCGCCTGAGCGCAATCCTCGATGACCTTGATGCCAGTGCGCTTTGCAAGCTCCATGATCGGCGCCATGTCGCACGGCCATCCGGCGATATGGACGACAATGACCGCCCTTGTTCGCGCTGTTATCTTCGGCGCGATCGTTTCAGCGGAAAGATTGCCCGATGTCGGGTCGACATCCGCGAAGACAGGTGTTGCGCCGGCGAACATGACGCAAGCGGCCGATGCGACGAAACTGCGGGGCGTTACGATGACCTCGTCGCCGGCGCCGATATGGAGGATCTTCATTGCAAGATCGAGCGCGAGGGAACCATTGGCCAGCGCCACCGCATGGCGTCGGCCGAGGCTGCGCGCGTAGGCTCGTTCGAATGTCTTCACATGGTCGCCGGTCCAGGCGTTCACCCGGCCAGACCGCAGAACATCCACAACGTCGGCTATCTGCTCTTCATCGTAAATCGGCCAGCGTTTCATCTTGGAGCACTCCTAGAATTCACATGACATTTCTCAGAAGGACAAAGGCCTCGGCCGCCCTCAGATGGACAGCGGTGCCCCTGACAATCGCCAGCGCCCGTAATGTTTCGATCGAACGCTCGTGCGGGAAATTCTTCATCTGCGAACCGAACATCGACGCAGCTTCGAGTTTGCGGTCGAGTGTCGATTCGATGTCTATGAAGACATTCGGCACGAAGGTCGGCGTGACATAGGGTGCATTCCAGTTCGTTTCCGACACCGTCTCGTAGGCCATGATCGTCCGTGGGTAGTGAGCCTGGGTGGGACGAGCCGCGACCAGCGACGACAGGAAGATCAGTTGGTGATCCATATGCACATCGCCGACGAAGGGGATCAGCAGCGTGTCCGGCTTGACCTCCTGCAGCAGAGCCTGCAACGCCGCGTTGACGGTCGAGTGTGGTGTCTGGGCGATCTGCGCCGCAGGCAGATCAAGCCAATGCGTCTGTCGTACGCCCAAACAGGCATGGGCCGTTTTTGCCTCACAGCGAACCCGTTGCGTCATCTCTTCCGTGAAGGCAGGTGGGCAGCCTCGCGTAACCACTGCAACATGGGCTTCCCCGCCTTCGGCAGCGATCCGGGCTATCGTGCCGCCACACCCCAGGACCTCATCGTCAGGATGCGGCGCGATCACCAGGATTCGACCAAGGGCTGGGCTCATGACCGAACCGTCCCGGCGGGCATCGCCTTCAGAGCGTGATCGACATGGCGGCGGTCAATATGTTCGCCCAACAGTGCCACCAGGACGGTCAGAACCAGTATCTGCAGATCAAGCCACAGGCTGCGGTTGCGCACATACCAGAGGTCAAGCGCCAGCTTTTCATTGTTGGTGAGGCGAGTGTTGCCGTTCACCTGTGCCCAGCCGGACAGGCCGGGCCGGACCGTACTGCGAATGCGCCCCAGCTCGCCGAACTCGGCGACGGTGGCCGGAAGCAACGGGCGCGGTCCTATGAACGCCATGTCGCCTGTGGCTATGGAGAGAAGTTGAGGCAGTTCATCGATACGGATGGCGCGCATCAACCGAGTGGCGGATGTCTCACGCAAAGCGTCAGGGAGCAGCGCGCCATCTGCATCTCGCCTCTCGTGCATCGTTCGAAACTTGCAGATGACAAAGGGACGAGTTCCCAGCCCGCTGCGAGTCTGCCGGAAGAATAGCGGACGGCCCACACTCAGCCAGACAACCGCGGCAGCCACGATCCATAGCGGCAGGCTGAGAACCAAAAGCACTACCGATGCGATCCTGCTGGGCATCGCCCGGCCGATCGGCACTCGAGCAGTCCACTCGCTGGTGCGAGCGATCGGGTTGCTGAGGCCGATCATTGCGACGGTCCGACCTGGACGGAAGGGGGAGCCGCCAAAGGAGCGTCCAGACGGCTTGCCAGATCCAGGGCATTGTCCAGGCGGTTTATCGACACCAAGATCGTATCGCCGGCCACAACCGCATCGTCGAGGGTCGCCACTTTGGTGGCGACCTGGCCGTTTAGCTTGCGGCGGATCTGGTAAGTGAACGCGATGGTGTTGTTGGTCCGTGTCTGCTCCGCGGCCAGTGAGCTCAGCAGCAGGATCTGCTCCTCGGTCGACTCGCGGACTGCGATCAGGCGTTCGATTTCAGAGTTGTGGGCTTGGAGGTCAGTCAGCGCGGTGTGCGTCCAGGTCTGAGTGGCGTCATCAAGGTCGCGCTGCAACTGGCTCAATTCCCGGCGCACTGTCGACGCCTGATTGTAGATTTCAAGCAGATGCGATTGCTGCGTGGTCGCCTCGCGCTCGGCGTTCGAGAGGTCTGTAAGCGTGACCAGACCTTTTTTGTTGAGGGCCCTGATGCGCTCGAGATCGGCTTGCGACGAAGCGATCACCGTCTTCTGTATCTCCGAAAGCTGTTGAATATTGGCGAGGGCGACATTCACTTCGTCGATCCCCGCCGAGAGCTGCTTGCGACGTGTGGTCAGCGCGTGTTGATCTGTCTCAAGGATGCGCTGTTCCGTCGGGAGCAGCGTTGCGATCAGATTGGCGTTCATGAGGCCCTTGACCTTGGCGGGCATATCCTGTTCCGAAATCTTGTCGTTGTTTGCCAACTGGGCCTTGATGCGCGCAGCAGCGATTGCTTCCTTGGCGATCTGGACCACGCTTTCGTCAAGAGTTCCGCGCAACCGGGCGCGCGTCACGACGCGGTCCTCGGCAGTGGCTCCGCCAGTCGATTGGCCGCCGGCAAGCGCCACTGCCTGCTCGACAGTCAGTGCTGGTTGATATGGAAACGAGCCCGGCGCCTTGACGTCCCCAAGGACGAAAATTGGACGGAAGCTGACCACCGCCAAGGCTATATGCGGGTCATTGAAGAACTCGCGATCGATGAACGCCTTACGGATATGGTTCAAGGCGTCGGGGACCGTCAGGCCGCCAACCTCGAAGCTGCCGATCAGCGGAATGTTGACTGCGCCATCACTGGCTACCGTCAGCTGTTCGGCAGGAAGCGAATCGTCGATGAAGTCGAACGACACCACATCGCCGACCGAGAGCTTGTAGTCATCGTTCGCCGCGGCCCAGGCAGCACTATGGCAAGCCAGGATCGTTGCAATCGCGGTAACCGCAATCCCTACAGTCCCTAACGCCTTCACAAGGATACCGACCCAGGCGCCTATCGATCGCCCGCTCCGCGCCGCATTGCAACAAGACGCCATGGAAGCCCACCACAGTAATTTCCTGTGAAGACCCTAGCGACACCTGCGCGAGGACCATGAGTCATACCTTTGGTGGAGCAGTGATAACCTTCGGTCTCGTGCCCACCCAATTTGGCTAACTGGATGTCGGCCGCAACCAACGTATGGTGCGGCTGGATACTGTCGGCCGATTGAACGCTTCCTCGTGACGGAGCGCCGCAGGCAGCTGGGAAGCTTTGCGTGCACACAAGTGTTCTACACACAATCACCAGTCTCGACGTTGGCGGCGCCCAGGTCATGCTCGCCCGCTTTCTTGGCCGGGTCGACCAAAACCGCTTCTCGTCTTCGGTTCTATCGCTGCTTTCACCCGGGCCGTTGGCCGCACAGGTGGAGCATACAAAATCGGGGCTCGTGTCGCTCAGCATGACGGAACGACCGCGGCCGCGCGATGTCGTTCGGCTGACGCGATCAGTAAGCAGGGCCGCCCCTGATCTTCTTCATGGATGGATGTATCACGGCAACCTCGCGGCAACGCTCGGCTCGGTGCTGGGGCTCAATTTCTCGCCGGTAATCTGGAGCATCCATCACACAGTTCGCGATCTCGCCGACGAGAAGCCGTTAACGCGCCATCTGATCCGGCTCTCTGCCCGTCTGTCGGGTCGCGCCAGCGCGATTTCATATTGCTCACGCGTGGCCGCCGACGATCACGAGCGTCTGGGCTTTGATCCGCGTCGGAGGGTGGTTATCCCGAATGGCACGGACTGTGATCAATTCTCTCCCTCGGCCGATGCCGGTTCGAAATTGCGCCGCCTGTTTGGCTTGCCGGCCGAACGGCTGATCATCGGCCACGTGGCCCGGTTTCATCCCATGAAGGACCAGATCAGCCTGGTCCGGGCCATCAGCCGTGTCCTGGCGCAGGGGTACGATGTTCAGGGCGTGTTTATCGGGGAGGGGCATGTCGACGGCCCGGTGCGGGTTGCTGCCCGCGAGCTCGGCATAGACGACCGGATTACAACGCCGGGCATCCGCAGTGACGTTGCCGACCTCATGCCGGGCTTCGATGTCTACGCGCTTTGCTCAGCCTGGGGCGAGGCCTTTTCCCTTGCCGTCGGCGAGGCGATGGCAAGTGGCGTACCGGCGGTGGTCACGGCAGTCGGCGACTCCGGCTGGCTGGTCGGTGACAGCGGAGTGGTCGTCCCACCGGGGGATAGTGATGCACTGGCCGCCGGGCTGATCAGCCTTGTCCGCCTTGAGCCGGCCGAGCGCCGCGCTCTGGGCCAACAGGCGCGTCGCCGGGTCATGGAGAACTTCTCGCTGTCGCTTTACGTCGATAGGCACCTGGAACTCTACGGAACGGCTCTGGGCCGTCGTCGCCATATCTCGGTCCGATAGGAGCGACTGGTGGTTGTTACGCATGCGAATGGAAGAGATCATTTTCCTGCTGCCGGGGATGGTGCGATGCGCCGCAAGCGGATCGTCGTCATCGCCAGTCTGACGCGTTCGCTCGTCAATTTTCGCCTCGAATTGTTGAAAGCCATGGTCGCCGCCGGGCACGAGGTCATCACACTCGCCCCCGATAATGACGAACAAGCCATCGCCAGGCTGGGTGCTATTGGCGTGAGCTTCCAACAGATTCCAATGGCCAGGACAGGCACCAATCCGCTGGCAGATCTGCAAACGCTCAAGGCGCTTTACAGGCTAATGCGCCGCCTGGCTCCGGACATCGTCCTGCCGTACACGATGAAGCCTATCATCTATGGTGGACTGGCGGCCCGGCTCGCAGGAGTACCTCGGCGGTTTGCACTCTTTACAGGGTTCGGCTTCATATTCAGCGGCAGCGTCACCGGATTGCGCGCAACTGTTCTGCGCCGGTTGAGCATTGCTCTCTACCGCTCGGCCTTGATCGGTTGCGAAGCTGTTTTCGCCTACAACGAAGCCGACGCTTCCGACATCCGACTCCATAGGATGGTTTCTGCGAAAACGCCGGTGATCAAGGTTGCAGGTTCCGGGGTCGATCTGACGCTGTTTGCCGCCAGCCGTCCACCGCCGGGGCCGCCCGTCTTCCTTCTGATTGCCCGCTTGCTTCGTGAAAAGGGGATTGCCGAGTTTGCCGCCGCCGCTCGCATCCTGAAGACCAAGCACCGTGCCGCGCGTTTCCAGATTCTCGGGCCATTTGATCCCAGTCCTCTCTCCATCTCGAAAGCCGAAATGGACCAGTGGACCAAGGAAGGAGCCGTGGAGTATCTCGGCGAAACGCACGATGTCAGCCCCTATCTGACCGCATCGACGGTGTTTGTACTGCCTTCCTACTATCGCGAGGGCATTCCTCGCAGCGCGCTGGAGGCCCTGTCGACAGGGCGGCCGATAATTACGACCAACGCACCTGGCTGCCAAGAAACCGTCATCGACGGGGAGAACGGTTTCCAGGTCAATCCGCGAGATGTAGATGCTCTGGCCTCGGCGCAGCGCGCCTTTCTTGAAGATGAGGAGCTCGCCGTGAAAATGGGCGCCAACTCAAGAAAGCTCGCGGAAGAACGCTTCGACGTTCACAAGGTAAACCATACCCTGCTCGAGGCGATGGGACTATAGCCGGTCGGGCCTTCACGACAGTCAAACGGGGAAATAGCGCCGGATCTGCTGCCGTCTCAGATAGGCTTTCCGGAACGCACCATGAGCCTGTTGGAAAGGGTCCACCCGGTTGAACACCCAGCCGATCGATGGGCCGCCGGTGAACCGCAGACGCTCGACGACCTGGGAGAGAGCCTCTTGCGTTGTGCTGTCGCACGCGGCCACGACCACGACAGTGTCCACAGAGGCAGCAATCCTGACTGCGTCCTCCAGAACGAGCATAGGCGGTGCGTCGATGATCACCACGTCGTACTCCAGCCGGAACGCTTCCAGTAATTTGGCAAGCTGGCTGGAGTTGAGGAATTCCGGCGAGGTCTGGTCGTCGGCACGCGGCGCCATCACATCGAGCTGCGGAATTTCAGGCAGGGTTTGGACGATTTCCGCCAGACCGCAATCTCCACGCAAATAGTCATCGAGTGTCTTGCTGGCGGAGCCGAGCCCCATGGAGGTGTGGAGGTGGCGGGTTCGCAAATCCAGATCGATCAGCGCAGTCAAGGCGCCATCCATTCCAGCGGCCATGGCAAGGCCCATCGCTGTCGTTGTCTTGCCTTCCTGGGGCAGGCCGGAAGTGACCAGAACAACATGTTTGACCCGCCCGCCGTTCATCCTGGTGCAGGCACTGTAAAGCGATCGGAAAGCGTCGGAAAAAGCCGACCGTGGTTTTGACAACAGGGTTTCGAGAGGGGGCAGGGCGGGACGCAGGAACTTCCGGGGCAATAGCGGGATCGACGCCAGCAGGGGAACGCGGATCAGCTTCGATACCCGTCGCGAATCCCGTACCCGTCCATCCATGCTTTCAAGTGTCAGCACAAGAATAAAGGCCAGAACAAGCGACGCTGCGAAACCGCCTGCCAGCATCAAGCGAAGCTTGGGAAAGGTAGGGGACGTCGGGATCTCCGCTGTGGAGACGGTTCGCACGCCGGGCTCGACCGCGTCGGAAAACGGGTCGAGACTGCCAAGCTTGCCGGACACAAGGTCGTTGAGTTTTTGCTCGGTCAACAGGTCGTTGTTCAGTTCACGCAACTTGGCTTCAGCCAGGCTCCTTTGACGCAGCTCTTCGTTGGAAGCCTGCAGGCTCTTGGTGAGCTGGTCCACCCGGCCTTCGTCGACGCGCACCTCATTTTCCAGGATTGCGATCGTCCGCAGCATCTCTTGAGAAATCATCGCACGGACGGCGGCAATTTTTGCATCGGCCTCTTGCACCAAAGGATGATTTCGACCGTAGTTGCCGGCAAGTTGCGCGCGATCCCTCGTTGCCGCCGCTTCGTCGTTGCGCAGGGTCGTCAGGAAGTCGGATGAGAGCAAGGGATCGACGCCGGCCCCTGTGTCGCCGTTCTTGGCCGCAAGCCTGACCTGGGCGAGGCGCGCCTGCGCTTGCGTGTACTCACCTCTGGCGGTGCTGAGCTGATCGTTGGCCTGCTGGATCGAGGCGCGCAGCAGATCATCGCGCGGATCGCTGGAAACGCCGTGTTCGCTCGCATATTTGGCGATCTGGCCTTCTATCGCAGCAATCCGCGACGCAAGCTCGGTCGATTGCTGTCGCAAAAAGCCGACG
>NZ_RZRQ01000266.1:0-8037 GCF_003997785.1 Mesorhizobium sp. M7D.F.Ca.US.004.01.2.1
CCCCCACCCGGACCTTCGGTCCGACCAGGGGGAGGTAGGGGGCGAGCGCCAGCTTGTGGCGATCCACCTCGTCGCAACAAAAAACCCGCCTCGGGGGGCGGGTTTTTAATCGCAGAACGCTGTTTGGTTTAGAGGCCGAAACCTTCGAAACGCTTCTTGAACTTCGACAGGCGGCCGCCGCGGTCGAGCAGGGTCTGCTGGCCGCCGGTCCAGGCCGGGTGGGTGGTCGGGTCGATATCGAGGTTCATCGTATCGCCTTCCTTGCCCCAGGTCGAACGGGTCATGTATTCGGTGCCGTCGGTCATGACGACCTTGATGGTGTGGTAATCGGGATGAATGTCGGTCTTCATGGGTTCGGTTCCTGGCTTGCCGGCGCTGCCGACGGGCATAAGCCTGCGTCGATGCGCCCCTTTTTAAAACTCGAAGCTGCAGCTATTGAGGAGCCACGGCTTCTAAACGGTCGGCGAGCCTATACATCAGCCGGAATTGAATCACAAGGCCGCGGCAAGCGCATATTGCGGCGCATAGCCCAAGGGCGGCCAGAGGAAACACTGGGATGGCGCAATTCATCAGCGCAGACGAGCGTCGGCGTTCGCTCAAGCCGCTCAGGCGCCTGTTCCCGTACATCACGCGTTATCGCACGCTGGTCGTCGGCGCCGTGATCTCGCTGGTCATCGCCGCGGCAACGACGCTGGCGCTGCCGCTGGCCGTACGGCGTATGATCGATCATGGTTTCTCGTCGGCCAACACCATCTTCATCGCCGAATATTTCGCCGCATTGGTGGCGATGGCCGCCGTGCTGGCGGGTGCATCGGCCAGCCGCTACTATTTCGTCATCACGCTCGGCGAGCGCGTCGTCGCCGACATCCGCCGAGATGTCTTTGCCCATGTCACGACGCTGTCGCCTTCCTTCTTCGACACCGCCCAGTCGGGAGAGATCGTGTCGCGGCTCGCCGCCGACACGACGCAGGTCAAGTCGGCCGTCGGAGCGACGGCCTCGGTGGCGCTGCGCAATGTCATCCTCGGCCTTGGCGCGCTGGCGATGATGGTCGTCACCAGCCCGAAACTGTCCGGCCTAGTCATTGCGGCCATTCCCGTCATCGTGCTGCCGCTGGTCGCCTTCGGCCGCTCGGTGCGGCGCAAGTCGCGGCAGGCGCAGGATACGCTTGCCGATGCCACCGCCTATGCCAGCGAGCAGATCGGCGCTGTGCGCACGCTGCAGGCCTTCACCAATGAGAAGCTGGTAACCGGGCATTTCTCGGCCGCGGTGGAAGCCGCTTTCGAGGCGGCACGCGGCTCGATCTTCGCGCGCTCCTTCCTCACCTTCTTCGCCATTTTCACCATCTTCTCGTCCGTTGTGGCGGTGCTGTGGTTCGGCTCGCGCGACGTGCTCGAAGGCTCGATATCGCCGGGCACGCTCGGTCAGTTCCTGCTCTATTCGGTGTTTGCCGCCGGCGCGCTGGGCGCCCTGTCGGAAGTCTGGGGCGAGCTTGCGCAGGCGGCGGGCGCTGCCGAACGGCTGACCGAGATCCTGGCAGAGAAGCCGGCGATCCAGGCTCCGGCCGATCCGAAGCCGCTGCCTGCGGTCGCCAAGGGTGCGATCGTCTTCGACAATGTCTCCTTCTCCTACCCGGCAAGGCCCGACCGCGCTGCCGTGCACGGCTTGAGCTTTCAGGTCATGCCCGGCGAGACGGTGGCGATCGTCGGCCCGTCAGGGGCCGGCAAGAGCACGGTCTTTTCGCTGATCCTGCGTTTCTACGATCCCGAAACAGGCAAGATCCTGATCGATGGCGTCGACGTGCGCGAGGCCGACCCCGTTTCCGTCCGCCAGCGCATCGCCATCGTGCCGCAGGACGTCACCGTCTTTGCGGCAAGCGCGCGTGACAATATCGGTTTCGGCCGGCCAGGAGCCAGCAAGGCCGAGATCGAGACGGCGGCGAAGGATGCACTTGCCGACGAATTCATCCTCAAGCTCGAAAAGGGCTACGACAGCCAGGTCGGCGAGCGCGGCGTGACGCTGTCAGGCGGGCAGCGCCAGCGGGTGGCGATCGCCCGCGCCATCCTGCGCGACGCGCCGATCCTGCTGCTCGACGAGGCCACCTCGGCGCTCGACGCCGAAAGCGAGACGCTGGTGCAGATGGCGCTGGAACGCCTGATGCAGGGCCGCACCACCATCGTCATCGCCCACCGCCTGGCAACGGTGCTGAAGGCCGACAGGATCCTGGTCATGGATGGCGGCACGATCGTCGAGGAAGGCACGCATCAGAGCCTAGTCGCCAAGGGCGGCATTTATGCGCGGCTGGCCAAGCTGCAGTTCGAAACCGGCGCCAGCGCCTTCAGGGGCGCGGCAGAGTAGTCAGAAACATCTGCCGCTGCGCCGACCGCCGCTATGAGCCTCCGTATCGCTGCTTCAGATGGTTCACGAAATACGCGGCATTGAGCTTTTCGCCGGTGGCGCGTTCGAGCAGGTCCGGCGTCGACCAGCGTGATGCCTGCGACCAGATCTTTTGGCGGCGCCAGTCGTTGATCGCCTCGAAATTGCCCTTGGCGAGATCCTCATCGGCGGCAGGATGTTCCCTCGTCAGCGCCGCCCATTGCTGCGCCGCCATCATCGCGCCCAGCGTGTAGGACGGGAAATAGCCGAAGGCGGCGCCTGGCCAATGCACGTCCTGCATCGGCCCGTCGGCGGGGTTGTCGATGGTGGAGAGGCCGAGATAGTCGCGCATCTTGGCGTCCCAGGCTTCGGGCAGGTCGGCCACTTCAAGCCTGCCCGCGACGAGTTCCTGCTCCAGTTCGTAGCGCAAGATGACATGCAGGGGATAGGTCACCTCGTCGGCATCGACGCGGATCAGGCCGCGCTCGACGCGATGCACATGCGGCAGGATGTCGTCGAGCGACCAGGCTTCGCCAAGATGCTTTTCGACCACCGGCAGCGCCCAGCGCCAGAAGGCCGGGTTGCGGCCGAGTTGCTTTTCGACGAACAGGCTCTGGCTTTCATGCACGGCCATGCCGCGCGCCTTGCCGAGCGGCCAGTGCGACCATGCCTTGGGCAGGTTCTGTTCGTAAAGCGCATGGCCAGTCTCGTGCAGCACGCCCATCAGCGCCGACAGGAAATCGGAGGTCTTGTAGCGGGTGGTGATGCGCACGTCGCTCGGCACGCCGCCGCAGAAAGGGTGGTGCGACACCGACAGCGACCCGTGCGTCAGGTCGAAGCCGACCGCCGCCATCATGGCGAGGCCGAGTTCCCGCTGCCGGTCGATCGCATAGGTGCCTGAGAGCGGCTTCAACGGGCGCTTGCGCAGCCGTGCTTCCTGGATCGCCAGCGCCTCCGGCACAAAGCTTTTCAGGAAAGCCTTCAGGTCGGTGAAAACAGGCGTGATGTCGGCGGTGCGGTTGCCAGGATCGTATTGCTCCATCAGCGCGTCATAGGGGGCGAGGCCGAGCACGTCGGCACGCAGCGCCGCCTCCTCGCGCACCAGCGCCACCACGCCCTCCAGCGCCGGCTGGAAGCCCGCCCAGTCGTTTTTGGCGCGCAAGTCGCGCCACAGCTGCTCGCAACGCATGCGCGCGGTTGTCTGGCGTTCGACGAATTCGACCGGCAGGCAGGTCAGGTTGGTGTATTGCCGCCGCAGTTCCGAGACGGCGGCGCGCTGCTCTTCACCCAACGCTTCCTGTTCGGCCGCGGCGATCCAGTCCGCTATCTCCGGCGCCGTTGCCCTGGTGTGATACATGCCGGCCAGTGCCGACATCGCCTCGGCACGCTTCTCGCCACCGCCGACGGCCATGTAGGTGGCCTCGTCGGCGCCGAGGATAGCCAGCGCATGCTCAAGCGCTTCGAGCTTGTTGCCGAGGTCATCGAGTTTCTGAAAGGACATGGCGGCTTCCGTGATTGGGGACGGCGCGAAAAGATACCAACGCAAAGGCGTTTGCAACCCTCAGGCACGTCCGGCAAATGCACCTTGCGCGGACGACGCCGCGTATGAAATGCTGCCGGGGGCCAATGAAGGGGAACAACATGGTCGGCAACATCCTGGTCGGGCTGGTGGCCTTGATCCATGTCTACATCGTCTATCTCGAGATGGTGCTGTGGGACACGCCGCGTGGGCACAAGGCTTTTAATCTGACCCCCGAATTCGCCAGCGCCTCGAAGGTGCTGGCCGCCAATCAGGGGCTCTACAACGGTTTTCTTGCCGCCGGCCTCATCTGGGGACTTTACCTCGGTGCGGCCGGTTTTCAGGTCAAGGCGTTTTTCCTGCTGTGTGTGGCTGTTGCCGGCCTCTATGGCGCGGCCACGGTTGGCCGCAAGATCCTGTTCATCCAGACCTTGCCGGCGGTGATTGCCCTGATCGCGGTCTGGCTGGGCTGGTAAAAAGGACGCCCGCGGGATTGGCTCCCGAAGGCGTCAGGTGGTCCCTTCCTCTTGGACCGTTTCAGCCGCTATGGCCTCAGCCGTTCGGGTAGCTTCCGCCGTCGGCGCCATCGCCCATGAGGAAACCGCTGCCGGTATCGACCCTCAGCCGCTGGTCGACATTGTCGAGACGGCGCAGCAGGTCATGGTATTGCGCGGCCGGTATCCTGCCGTGATCGGACGCCGCTATCTTCTCGGCCGCCTGGCTGATGCGGACGGTACGCATTTCCAGGCGCTCCGCCACGGCCGGCGTAATGTTGTTGGCCTGCCTCGCGTCCAGGATGCCCTGACGGACGCCTTCAACCTGTTGGATGAGACCTTCGACGCGCGGGCCGGTAAAATCGGTCGGATCGCTCGCGTCGAGAGCGCCCTTGTGATGGCCCGCAGCATAGGCGCCGGCAAGCGGAACGGCGATGAGGAACGCCGTGAGCGTTGCAGTTCTGAGCGAGGTCTTGGGAGTGAAAGAGCGCATCACGCGTCTCCTCTTGTAGAGGAAGGCAGCGGTCGTTCCGCCTGCCTTCCGGCCGTGGGCCGTCGGGTTCCGTCGTGTCGCGACGAGGGGGATTCATCGCCGGCGGTTCTCGGCCCAGGCGGGGAGCTAGGACCGCCCTGCGACAATGTGTAATTAAAAAAAGATAATGTTTTCAGGCCTTGCCGGCCTTGATCTGCGCCCTAGAGTTGAGCCGACGAACAAATTCGCGTGAGTTCGCGCGATGATGGATCAACGTTCGGTGAGCTTCAGTTCAATACGGCGGTTCTTGTTGCGTGCCTCTTCGGTGTCGGCGGGATCGAGCGGCTGGAACTCGCCGAAACCGGCGGCGACCAGGCGGTTGGCCGGTACGCCGTTCTCGATCAGGAATTTCACCACCGAGGTCGAGCGCGCCGTCGACAGCTCCCAGTTGTCGCGGTAGCGGCCGGTGCCGGAGAGCGGCTTGTTGTCGGTATGGCCGTCGACGCGCAGCACCCAGTTGATCTCGGGCGGGATTTCCTTCTGCAGCTCGATGATGGCGTCGGCGAGTTTCTTCATCTCGACCTTGCCGGCATCGTTGATCACCTCGGAGCCGGTCGGGAACAGCACTTCCGACTGGAAGACGAAGCGGTCGCCGACGATGCGGATGTTTTCGCGGTCGGCGAGGATTTCGCGCAAGCGGCCGAAGAAGTCGGAGCGGTAGCGGTTCAATTCCTGGACGCGCTGCGCAAGTGCGACGTTCAGGCGGCGTCCGAGATCGGCGATCTTGGTGTTGGAATCGCGGTCACGGGTTTCGGAGACGTTGAGCGCATCCTCAAGCGCGCCGATCTGCTTGCGCAGTGCCGCGATCTGCTGGTTGAGGATCTCGACCTGGCTCAGCGCCTGCTGGCTGATCTGGCGCTGGCTGTCGAGTTCGCCGCCGAGCGCCGCGGCGCGCTGATTGGCGGCGTCGCCGGCGCCGGCACCTTGCGCCAGCAATTGTTCGAGCCGGCTCTTCTCCGCTTCGGCGGCCGACAGGGACGCCTGCAGATTGGCCAGCGAATCATCCTTGTCCTGCGCCGTCGAACGCTCCAGCGCCAGAAGCTGGGTCAGCTCGTTGATCTGCGAGTTGAGGCGCGAGAGCGCCGTATCCTTGCCGGAGATTTCGCGGCCGAGCAGGAACTGCGCCAGCACGAAGACCGTGAGCAGGAACATGATCGCCAAAAGCAGCGTCGACAGCGCGTCAACGAAACCCGGCCAGTAGTCGATGCGGCGATCGGTGCGCCGGCCCCTGGCGAGTGCCATGCTAGTGGACCCCAGGCTTCTTCAGGGCGTCGGCGATCTTCTCCAGCGTGTTGCGCATCGCCTTCTGCTCGTCGGACTGGGCCTCGACCCAGTCGCGCATGATCTGCTGTTCCGAGCGCATGTTCTTGACCAGGCCGGAAATGCCGTCGGCGAGATTGGCCATGGCGGTGGCGACGCGCGGATTGGAGCCGCCGCCATTCTCCTGCATGCTGCGCAGCCGTTCCGACAGTAGGCGAATCTCGTCGGAAGGCTCGGTCTTGGCCGGATCGGCAACGACGATGTCGGACGAGAGATCGGTGACCGAGGACAGCCAGTTCTCAAGCTCGGTGTAGAAGCGCGTCTGGGCGCGGCCGGCCTGCAGGTCGAGAAAGCCGAGCACCAGCGAGCCGGACAGGCCGAACAGCGAGGACGAGAAGGCCGTGCCCATGCCGGCGAGCGGCGCCGAAAGCCCCTGCTTCAGCGAATCGAGCACCGCGGCGGCGTCACCCGTGCCGGGATCGAGCGATTCGATGGTCTCGCGGATCGAGCCGATGGTGTTCAACAGGCCCCAGAAGGTGCCAAGCAGGCCGAGAAACACCAGCAGGCCGACGAGATAACGCGAGGTGTCGCGGCTTTCGTCGAGGCGGGTGGCGATGGAATCGAGCATGGTGCGCATGGAACTGGTCGAGAAGGCCGTCGCCGAGGAGCGGCCGATCATCGCCTTCATCGGCGCCAGCAGCACCGGTTCGGTGGTCTCCGACCCGGCACGGAAGGAGTTGACCCAGCGCACTTCGCGAAACAGCCGCCCGACCTGGGCGAAGGCCAGCAGGATGCCGACCACCAGAACGCCGACGATCAGGCCGTTGAGGCCGGGATTGCTGCCAAAGGCGGTCGAGATCTGGCGGGTCAGGATGGCGGCGATGAAGGCGACGATGACCAGGAAGATCACCATGGTCAGCAGAAAGACCTGCGGGCTCGACAGTTTGTGCGGATCGTAGATCAGGACATCAGAACGTCTGCCCATGCCGAAGGATTTGAGAAAAGCCATCCGTGCCCCGTTTCCGATGCCGCCGCCGATCACGTAAACCGCGACTCTAAACGGAATTGTGACCAAATTGAATGGCGCTTGGCAATATTGCCGCGTCGATAGTCTGTGTCAGAGGCGATTGATGACCAGACAGTCGACCATGGCGGCCAGATGCAGGCCTGCGCCGGTGACGACGAAACCGTGCCACAGCGCATTGTGGAAGCGCAGCCCCTTCCAGGCGAAGAAGATGACGCCGCAGGAGTAGACGATGCCGCCGGCGACGATGAGCGCGATCGATGTCGTCGGCAGCGTCTGGACAAGCGGCTTGACCAGGATGATGCCGCTCCAGCCGATGGCGAGATAGAACACGATGGCCAGCCGGTCGAAACGGCCAGGGAAAAACACCTTGATGGCGATGCCAAGCGCTGCCGCGGTCCAGACGAGGGCGATCATCCAGCGCGCCAGCGGCGAACCTTCGAGCTGGGCCAGGAAAGGCGTGTAGGTCGCGGCGATCAGCAGATAGATCGCGGCGTGGTCGAAACGCCGCAAGACCCACTTCGCCGGCGACGACACCGGCCACAGATTGTAGGTCATCGACACTGACAACACGGTGAGTAGCGAAACCACGTAGAAGGCGGCGGCGATGTATTCGCCCGGTCCGACACGAAAGGCCGCCAGCGCCAGCAGTGCGGAACCGGCCGAGATCGCCAGCACGATGCCGACCGCGTGGACGATGCCATCGGCGATCATCTCGGCGCGCGAATAGTGCCAGCGTCCGATGAACGGGATGTCGGGGATGGGCTTGATGTCGTTCACTGCCGGGTTTCCTGCGCCGCGCACTCAATTTGGGCGCTCGCCGGGCAGTATTTC
>NZ_RZRQ01000267.1:0-7980 GCF_003997785.1 Mesorhizobium sp. M7D.F.Ca.US.004.01.2.1
GCACTGGCCTCGGCGGCGGGTGCCGCCACCTGCTGCGACCAGAAATCCGGCTCGAAGGGATCGCGATAGGAGGCGCCGCCGGAGGCGCCCGTCGCCGGGCCGGCGGCTTGTGCGCCGCCGTCACCCTTCTGGCTGACATTCTGCATGACGCCGGTATCGGTGGCGATTTCCGAAAGCACCGCGTAGGGATCGGCGAACAGATGCTCGTCGGAGTGTTCCGCCTGCGGGAGTTCTTGCTTGTCCTGTTTGCGTTCCGCCGAGCCATCGCCGTCCTGGCCGGCCTTGCTGGTCGCCTTCTTCGGATTGTCGGCCGTTGTCCCGATCGCGCGCGGACCGTCGCCGAGGTCCTCCAGGCCCTTGCGGCTCGAATTGCGGTCGACCAGCTTGACCGGGTTGAAGTAGCTGGCGACGGCTGCCTTGGTCTGCTCGTTGGCGGCGTTGATCAGCCACATGACCAGGAAGAAACACATCATGGCCGTCATGAAGTCGGCGAAGGCGATCTTCCAGACGCCGCCATGGTGGGCCTCGTCATGATCGTCATGACCACGCCGCACGATGATGATTTCGTGGGGCGTGTGTCCGGCTTCGGCCACGCTCATGCCAGAACCTCAGAGAGGGTCGTCGACCATTCGGCCATGCGTGTCTCGAACACCGCTTCGTCTATGGCGACGGTGAGGTCGAAGCCTGGTGCCTCGACGAAGTCGAGATTGGCCGCGCGCGGCCCGAGCGATGCCTTCAGTGTTTCGAACAGCGAGAGCGGACCGCGCACGACGATGCGCACCGCTTCGGCATCGCCGACCGCTTCGTGTATCGCGCTGGCGAGCACCTCGATCGAGCGTTTCTGCAGATCGTCGCTGACGATGCCGCCGATGATGCGGGCGACCGTGGCGGCGACAAGCCCGGTCACGCGTGCCTCCATGGCATCGATGCGTGACGAGACCGCCTTGCCGACATCGTCGCCGAGGCTTTCGAGAAATACCCTTGCTTCGTCTGCATTGGCCTGGCGTTCGGCTTCGAGCGCGGCATCATGCGCAGCCGACAGGCGCGCCTCGAGCGCCGCTTCAGCCTGGGCAACCGCTTCCGCGATCAGCGTGCCGATATCGGCTTGCGGCGCTGGCGTCTCGGGCTTGTGTTCGGGATCGACTGCCGCCCGGGGCTGGCCGGCGCGTTGCGCGCGGGTGCCGAAATCAGGCAGAAGGTCGAAGAGGGCTGCGGAGGGCATGGCTTACACCGCAACTTCCTGGGCAGCCCATTTGCGCAGGATCTGCGCCGTGCGCTCCTCGTTGAGGTCGACCATCCGGGCAAGCCGATCCTGCGGCGCCGGCCTGATCTTCTGGCGAAGATCGTCGAGCGGCGTCGGACCTGGGCGCGAGCCGGGCAAGGCGGCAACCGCGGCATTGTCGGTGGCGGCAGTTGCTTCCGGCGTCGGCAGCGAGCGCTGGACGTCATCGAAGCTGGGGCCTGACAGGGCCGGTGTTGCCTTTGCCGTCAGCGCCGACGCCATCGGCCTCAGGCCGAAGAAGGCGACCAGGAACACCACGACGATGAAGGCGCCGGCGTTGATCAGGGTGCCGGTATGCTGGCCGATGGAATCGAGCATTCCAGCCTGCGGGATCGCCTCGCCGTCCAGCCCGTCGATGAACTCGACCGCCGACACGTCGATGACGTCGCCGCGCTTTTCGTCCAGGCCGGTGGCGGAGGTCACCATTTTCTGGATGTCGGCCACGCGCTTGGCAATCTGCTCCGGCGTGGCGTCCTTGCCGAGTATGGTCATCAGCCGCTGCTGGTTGACGACGACGGCAATCGACATCTTGGTGACGCTGTAGCCGTTGGAGACGGTGGCGATCTTCTTCGAATTGATCTCGTAATTGGTGATCTCTTCCCTGCGGTCGTTCTGCGACGAGGATTGCGGTCCATCGGTGGCGGTTGCCTGGGTTTCGGGCAGGTTCTGCTCGACGCTGGCCGGGGTGGAAGCCTGCTTCTGGTTGTTGTTTTCGTTGGCACGCACCGACTGCACCGAGCGCTCGACGCGCGAGTTCGGATCGAAGATGGTTTCTTCCGTCTGGCGGGTGTCGGTGTTGACTTCGGCCTTGACGCTGGCGCGGAAATTGTCGGGGCCGAGATAGGCCGTCAGCGCGCGGCGGATGTTGTCGCCGATCTGCGCCTCGACAGTCTGCTCGACGCCGAGCGTGCGCGCGGCGCTGGTGTTGGAAGGATCATCGCCCGCGGCCAGCAGATTGCCGCTGGAATCGAGCACCGTCACCTTGTCGGCCGACAGGCCGGGGACGGCGGCGGCGACGAGATGGCGGATCGACATGGCGCTCTTCTCGGCGTCGATGCCGGCGTAGCGGATGACCACAGAGGCGGAGGGCTGCTGCTCGTCGCGGCGGAAATTGGCGCGCTCGGACATGACGATGTGCACGCGCGCCGCCTTGATACCCGATATCGACTGGATGGTGCGCGCGATTTCGCCTTCCAGCGCGCGCACACGGGTGATCTGCTGCATGAAGGAGGTGAGGCCGAGCGAGCCGACATTGTCGAACAATTCGTAGCCGGCATTGGCGCTGGTCGGCAGGCCCTTTTCGGCAAGCAGCATGCGCGCCTGCGCGGTGGTGCCGGCCGGCACCAGCACCGAAGTTCCGTCGGCGCCGACGTCGAAGCCGATGCCGGCTTCGCCCAGCACCAGGCCGATCTGGTTCACGTCGGCGCGGTCGAGCCCGACATAGAGCGTGTCGTAGGCAGGGCGGTTGAGGTAGACCGAGGCGATGCCGATGACGCCCATCACCAGAACGGCGATACCCGCCAGCATGGCGAGGCGCTTCACGCCAAATCCGCGGAGATTCGAGATGATGCTCTGGATCTGTTCCGGCACGGTTCAACGACTCCCAGCATGATTGTCCGCCGGAACAGTAGTCCTCGAAGCTTGTGCGAAAATGAAATCGGGCCGCGCTTGCGGCGCGGCCCGTCAATCGAAGTGCGAAAAGGAGGGCGGGATGCGAAAGGAGGGCGCCGGTGGCGCCCGCGATTAGTTCTTGAACAGCGACAGGATCGACTGCGAGGCGCTGTTGGCGATCGACAGCGACTGAATGCCGAGCTGCTGCTGCACCTGCAGCGCCTGCAGGCGGGTCGATTCCTTGTTCATGTCGGCATCGACGAGCTGGCCGACGCCGCGGTCGATGGAGTCCATCAAGCTCTGGGTGAAGGTCTTTTGCAGGTCGATGCTGCTCTTGGCCGAACCGAGGATGGTGGCGGAGTCGGTCAGCTGGGCCATGACCTTGTCGATCCTGGTCACCATCTGCGTGATGATGTCGTCGGTTACCCCGGCCGCCGTGATGTCGAGGTTGTAGGCGGAAATATTGTCGACCCTGGCCACCACCGCTCCCGCCGCCGTCTGGCCATCGCTGTTTGCGGCGATGTCCGTTTTTCCGAGCGCGAGCGCGGCCGCATAGGCGTTGTCATACAGGGTCTGGGCGGCCCCAGTGGCATAGATGGAGGTCTGGCGATCGAGGGTGCCGTAGTTCTTGACGTCGGTGGCCAGGCCGTAGTCGAAAAGCTTGGTGCCCTCGACATCGATGTTGATCGTTCCGATCGAGATGGCGCCGGATGAGGAGCGATTGAATGAGGACACGATCTGCGAGTCGGGCTGGACGCCGTCATTGGCGGCCGCGACCTGCTTGGAGGTCACCGCAAGGAAATTCGAGCCCGAGAAGGTGGCCGCATCGGCAAAGGACTTCATCTGCGCCTGAAGCGCCTTGATCTCGGTCTGGGTTTTTGCCTTGGCTGCGTCCGTCTGGCCGACGGTCGAAAGCAGCTTGGTCTTGATCTGGCCGATCGTTGTCAGCACATTGTTCATGCCGGTGTAGGCGGTATCGACTTTCGAGGCGCCGAGGCCGAGTGCATCCTGCACCGTCGACAGGGCCTGGTTGTCTGAGCGCATCGTGGTGGCGATCGACCAATAGGCGGCGTTGTCCGAAGCCTGCGAGACGCGGTAGCCTGTCGATATGCGAGCTTGCGTCTGCTCGAGTGACTTGTTGGTGGCGCTGAGGCTTTGAAGTGCGGTTAACGCCGAAGCGTTGGTCATGATGCTCGCCAAGAAAGTCGCTCCTTCTCAAAACCGACATGCTCAGACATGCCGGATAGGCCTGTTCAACGGTGGTATCGTGCCGGTAGGGCCGATTCGCCAACTGTTGTAAGCTATTGGTTAACCATAACTAGCGCGACATGGTTAACAGCCTGTTAAACGCTGGCCTTCGAGAGTTAAGGACCGAGGGTTGCGTGGGGCTGGAGCAAACGCAAATCGGGCCGCGCTTTTGGCGCGGCCCGATTTTTTAGTGCGAACTGTGGTAGAGCGGAGGCGATTAGCCGCGGAAGAGCGACAGGATCGACTGCGAGGAACCGTTGGCGATCGACAGCGCCTGGACGCCAAGCTGCTGCTGGACCTGCAGCGCCTGCAGACGGGTCGATTCCTTGTTCATGTCGGCATCGACGAGCTGGCCGACACCGCGATCGATGGAGTCCATCAGGTCCGAGGTGAAGGTCTTCTGCAGGTCGATACTGCTCTTGGCGGCGCCAAGCGTGGTGGCGGAGTTGGTCATGTCGGCGAGCGCGGAGTCGATGACGGTCAGCATCTGCTGGATCTGATCGTCGCCTGCAGCTTTGCCCGTTGCGGTGTCGAAGATCTTCAGGCTGGCGGCCGAATAGGTGTCGGTGGCCGTTGCAGCAGCGCCCAGGGTCACGGCCACGGCCGTGAGGGTGGCCACACCGGTGGAGCCGGTGCGTTGCGAGTCAAGGATGCCCTTTGCGAGTGTCGCGGTGGTGCCAGCTTCATACAGCTTGATGTTTTCCACCTTGACGTCGATGGTCGAGATCGAAGATGCGCCGGCCGCGTCACGGTTGAACGCCGAAAGGATCTTCACATCGGCAGCCGTCGTGGCTGTGGCGCCGCTGTTTACGGACAGCATGTTGGTGCCGGAGAAGGTGGCGCCGTCGGCGTAGGACTTCATCTGCGCCTGAAGAGCGGTGATTTCGACCTGGGTCTTTTCCTTCGAGGCATCCGTCTGGCCGTAGGAAGCCAGCAGCTTGGTCTTGATCTGGTTGATGGTGGAGATCGCGCTGTTCATGCCGGTGTAGGCGGTGTCGACCTTCGAGGCGCCGAGGCCGAGAGCGTCCGAAACGGTGGACATGGCCTGGTTGTCGGAGCGCATCGTGGTGGCGATCGACCAGTAGGCGGCATTGTCCGAGGCCTGCGAAACGCGGTAACCGGTCGAGATGCGGGCCTGGGTGTCGGTGAGGGATTTGCTGGTGGCGTTAAGGCTCTGCAGAGCCGTCAACGCAGCGGAGTTCGTCATGATGCTGGACATGGTACTCGTACCTTGATTTTACAGGTGTTTTTTAGACATACCGGGTCTCCCGGTATGACGGTGCGGCATCATGCCAATGATCTCTGAAATCGATCACCCGCCATCTGCGAGCGAATATGCGGGCAAGTCCCTACCAAAGGGCTAAACCGGACGGTTAATCGAAAATATTTTGCTTGAAATTCTGTGCCTGCGCGGCACGGCAGCGACCAGTTGCCAGGGATCAGTCGCCAGCTGTCAATTGAAGGAGCGCACCAGGCTGCCGACAAGAAGATTCCAGCCGTCGATCAGGACGAAGAACAGGATCTTGAACGGCAGCGACACCACTGTCGGCGGCAGCATCATCATGCCCATCGCCATGGTGATGGTGGCGACGATCAGGTCGATGACCAGGAATGGCAGCACGATCAGGAAGCCGATCTCGAAGCCGCGCCGGATCTCCGAGATCATGAAGGCGGGCACCAGGATGCGCAGGTCGACAGTGTCGCGCGAAACAGTTTGCCCGCGCTCGCGGGCGAGGTCGGCGAAGAGGTCGAAGTCCTTGTCGCGCACATTGCGCAGCATGAAGGTGCGGAACGGATCAGAAATCTTGTCGAAGGCTTCGGTCTGGGTGATCTGATTGTCCATTAGCGGCTTGACGCCGGTGTTCCAGGCCTGGTCGAAGGTCGGCGCCATGACATAGAAGGTCATGAACAGCGACAGCGAAATGAGAATGAGGTTTGCCGGCGTCGACTGCAGACCGATGCCGGCGCGCAGGATCGAGAAGGCGATGACGAAGCGGGTGAAGCTCGTCACCATGATCAGCAGGCCCGGCGCCACCGACAGCACGGTCAGCAGGCCGAACATCTGGATGATGTAGCCGACGGTGGTGCCGTCGGCCTTGCCAATGCCGCCGAGATCGAGTTGCTGCGCCGCCGCGACCGACGTGGCGGCGGCGATCATCGCCGTAGCGAGAAGGAACTTTCTCATTCGAGCAGCAATGTCCTGATGAGGATCTGTTTGGCGTGACCCTGGCTGCGGATCGAGGCGCGTTCCTCGAGATCGGCCTTCAGGTGCTGGTAGCCGCTGGCGCCCTCGATTTGATGCATCTTCAAGGTGCGCACCAGGGCCAGAAGGTCCTGGTGGATGTCATCCGACATTGCCTGTGGCTGTGGCCCGTCATAGACGACGGACACCTCCATCCTGATCCAGGTATCGGCAGGCGAGGCGATGTTGGTGGTGATCGGCGCCAGGACGACGAGTGTCGGCCCCACGCCTGGCTGTTCGGCCGCAGCCGGCTGCTCGGCCTTGCCTTCGTTCTCAGGCGCCACCGGTACCGACGCAGGGGCATCGACGCCCTTCAGGTAGCCGCCGGACATCCAGCCCATGCCGATGGCGGCCGCCGTCACAACCAGCAGCATGGCGGCCTGGATGGCAAGGGAGGGACCCTTGCGCGGCTGAACCTGTTCGACATTTGCCACGGCGCCGTGTCCCCCGATCCTAGAACGGAAGAACCTGGTCGAGAACCTGCTGGCCGTAGGCAGGTTGCTGGACCTCGGTGATGCGGCCGCGTCCGCCATAGGAGATGCGCGCTTCGGCGATGCGTTCGTAGGGGATGGTGTTCTCGGCGCCGATATCGGCCGGCCGCACGATGCCGGCAATGGTCAGCACCCTGAGCTCGGCGTTGACGCGCACTTCCTGCGATCCCTTGATCATCAAATTGCCGTTCGGCAAGACATCGATGACGATGGCGGCGACATTGAGCTCCAGTGTTTCCGATCGCTTGATCTCGCCATCGGCCGTCGTGTCCGTGGTGGAGTTGAGAGCGCCAGCACCCTTGCCGGCGGTGCTGCCAACCTTGTCCCATTCCGCGCTGATATCGAAACCGAGCTTGCGGTTGGCGGTGCGGCTCCTGTCGTTCTGGTTCTTGAAGTTGGCCCGGTCGTTGATCTTGATCTTGACGGTCAGGATGTCGCCTTGGGACAGCGCCCGCGGGTCGGTGAACAGCCGGCTCTGGCGGTCATCCCACAACGAGAATTTCCTGGGCGGTGCCGGCGGCGTCTCAGGATAGCGATAGAGCGAGCCGGTGCTGCCGTCGTCGATGCCGGAGCCGACCGGCGACAGAGCCGGATCCCTGCCGACCTCCTTGAGGTTGGTTCCGCAGCCGGACAGCACGGCGACCGCGCACAGGACGAGCATTTTGCGGATCATGACGGATCTACCCTTCGGGCTGCGCTGGCCATGATGCCGGTGAGCGTTGCCGCCGCCTTCTGGTCCATTTCGTTGAGGATGACGCTCGCCTTGCGTGAATCGAGCTTCATCAATATGGCCGCCGCCAGATCGGCGTTGACGATGGCCAGCCGCTCGGCGGCGGCGTCGGGTTTCATGCCGGCGTAGATCTGGACGACGCCGTCTTCGGCCCGGGCCAGGAAAACCTCGCGCCGCTTCAGCCAGGTCTCGTACTCGGCTTTCTTTGCATCCAGAGCTTTCATGCGCTCGTCAATGCCGGCCTGAAGCTGCTTCAGTTCCTCCGCCTGCAAAGCATAACGGCGGTCGCGGGCGGCGTCGGCGATGTTGGAGCAGAAGCGCTCGATCTCGCTTTGGTCGGGTGCCTTTTCCCGCGCCAATTGCGGCGCCGCCGCTG
>NZ_RZRQ01000268.1:0-7967 GCF_003997785.1 Mesorhizobium sp. M7D.F.Ca.US.004.01.2.1
ACGCTCGCCCTTCGACTATATCGCCGCCATCCGAAGGGCGGCCGGTCCCGGCTCGGCGAACGATCCCGGCCAGTCGCTCGGCTGGCTCAACGCGCTGGGCGAGCCGCTCTGGCAGCCGCCGGGACCCAACGGCTTTTCCGACGGGGCCGACGGCTGGACGTCGGCCGAGGGTATGAAAATCCGCCTCGACATCGCCTGGCAAGCGGCACGCCAGGTCAAGGATATCGGCAATCCCAACGACATGCTCGAGGCGCTGATCGGCCCTGCCGCCTCGCCGGAGACGCGGCAGGCGATCGCCCATGCCGAATCCAAGCAGCAAGGGCTGGCGCTGTTGCTGATGGCCCCAGAATTCCAGCGCAGGTAGTTCCAGCGCAGACAACTTCCGTGGAGACGATGTCATGAGCCTGCTGTGCGAAGTTCCCGATCCCTCCCGCCGCGCCGTGTTGATGACCGGTGGCGCGCTGTTTGCCTGGGCCTACATGCCCCGCCTTGCCCGCGCCGCCGACAATCGCGATCCACGTCTGATCGTCATCGTGCTGCGCGGCGCGCTTGACGGCCTGTCGGCGGTCGGTCCGGTCGGCGATCCCGACTATGCCGGCTTGCATGGCGACATCGCCTTGTCCCTGACCGGCCCGCATGCGGCGCTGCCGCTGGACGGCTTCTTCGCGCTCAATCCGTCGATGCCGGTGTTTGCACGGCTGTTCAAGAACAGCCAGGCGGCGGTCGTGCATGCGGCCGCAACCGGCTATCGCGACCGCTCGCATTTCGACGGCCAGGACGTGCTGGAAAGCGGCTTTGCCGGCCCCGGCCATGTCGCCACCGGCTGGCTCAACCGGGCGCTTGAAAACCTGCCATCGGGCGACCGCGTGGCAACGCTTGGTGGGTTGGCCGTCGGGCCGTCAACGCCGCTGGTGATCCGTGGCGCCGCACCCGTACTTGGCTGGGCGCCGCAATCGCTGCCGGCACCCAGCGATGGTTTCGCGGCGCGCGTTCTCGACCTCTACCAGCATCGCGACACGGTTCTCGCGGTGGCCCTGCAAAAGGGGCTCGACGCCGACCGCATGGCGCTCGACGACCAGATGGGCGCCAAGGCGATGAAGCCGAAGGGCGGTCCCGACAGTGCCGCCGGCATGCGGCAGGCGGCACAGGGTGCGGCCAAGCTGATGGCGGCCGACGACGGGCCGCGTGTTGCGGCTCTCGCCTTCGATGGCTGGGACACGCATGTCAATGAAGGCGGTGCGACCGGTCGGCTCGCCACCTTGCTCGGCGGTCTCGACGGCGCCTTCGAAGAATTCGAGAAAGGTCTCGGCGAGCGCTGGAAGGACACGGCGATCGTCGTCATCACCGAGTTCGGACGCACGGCCCAGATCAACGGCACCGTCGGCACCGATCACGGCACCGGCACTGTGGTGCTGTTGGCCGGCGGCGCCATCAAGGGCGGGCGCGTCATCGCTGATTGGCCTGGATTGAAGCCAGCTCAGCTTTACGAACAACGCGACCTAGCGCCGACCAGCGATGTCAGGGCGGTGCTGAAAGGGCTGCTTGCCGATCAGTTCGGGCTTTCGGCCGGAACCCTCGGCGACAAGGTGTTTCCGGAGTCCGCCGCAGTGAAGCCAATGCAGGGGCTTGTCGCGTGACGGCTGAATAGCCAATGGGCGTCACGACGTCCGTCAGCGGACTGCATTGTCGTTGAGCGTCGCCACCGTCTTCAGCGCGCCGTCGAGCATGTCGCCCTTCTCGTCCTTCAGCGCCATCTCGCGCAGGCGCCGGATCCAGTCGGCGGCGTCCGCTCGGCCCTTGAGCAGATCGAGCGCGGACAGCACCCGGTCAAATTTCGATTGCGCCCGGACATGGGTGTCGCTGTAGCCCTTGATCAGCCGGCGGCAGTTGAGGATCTCGACAGCCAGCGCATAATCCTGAGGCACATGGTCGAGCGCCAGAGCGTACCAGCGGTCGAGATGCGCGATCTCGACCTTGTGACGCAGCAGGCTGCGGCGCCACCGGCGCAGGCCGCCGATGAACCAGAGGGCTGCAAAGCCGGCGAAACTGTCGGTGCGGATGCGGCGGCCATGGTTGATGCGGCGGTCGAGAAAGGAGGCGAGCTTCGGCCGGTTTTCGATGTAGCTGCCAAGACCCGCCGGCAGCGTGCCGCAGAACTCCTCGATGCGCGGGTGGAAATACTCGGTCACCTGCAGGATCGAGCCGTCCTTGACGCCGACCTCACGGCGCACGCGTTTGTCGCGCGTCGAGCGGGTCTTGAGATCGGCGACGCGGATCATGTCGTCGTAGCACAGCGCGTTGGCTAGGTGCTTTGCGGCGGCGATGGACAGGCCATAGCCGCGGTCCGGCCCGTCCAGCGCGATGGCCTTGTCCAGCCGGTCGAGATATTCGCGCCCGTAGGCGATGTCCTGATAGTCGACGACCTTTCTCAGGCCCCTGAGCGCCATGTCGCGCACGGCCACCGGCAACAGATCGATGCGGGCGGCCAAAGCCTGCCAGCCTTGCAGCAGGTTTTGCGGACCACTCACCTGTCCGGCGCCCAGGGCAGATTCGACAATCGCGGGCTCAGCCGGCTTCAACGCCGGCGCTGCCGTACCGCGCGCGCGGTCAAACGCGGCACCGAAGGCGGCGAGGCTGGCCTTGACGCCCCGGCCGCCGGCACCGATTGCCTGTTCGTAGCTCTCGCGGGTGAAGGGCAGCGCGTCGGACCCCGCCAGCGCGCCGAGCAGGCTGGCCGAGATCATCGAACCATTGTCGGCGGCGATCTTTTCCATGTCGAAAGCGATGAAGCGCTTCGATGCGGCCTCCGCCGTTGCGTGAACCCTGGCAGACGAGGCTCGGCCGTCGCCGGGTTCGATTTTTTCCGACACGGCGGCGATGCGGTGCGACGAGGCGATCAGCGTCGTGCGCTCGGGCGTGACAAAGCCGCGGATGATGGCGCGGCCGGCTTCCATCAGTTCAGCGGCGATCAGGATATCCACATCGCCCTGCGACGGCGACAATGCAAAGACCGGCAGCCGGCCGGTGTCGCGGGCCATCTCGACATAGTAGATGGTGGCGCCGGTGCGCTGGGCGACGCCGGCGACCGAGGTCGATTGCGCGACATAACCGTTGCGCTCGGCGACATCGGTGATCCAGTCGGCGAGCACGCCGCCGCCCTGGCCGCCGACCGCGAGCACGGCAAGCTTGATGACACGCTCGTCATCCTGAGCGCCGACGTGGGCGCGAAGTGGGGGGACAGCGTCAAGCATCGGCGAAGGTCAGGCGCCGGCTTTCGCGGCGACGCTGCAAAAGGCCGATGGTGGCGCGGCGCGCGGCTTCCAGGAAACGGTCCCAATGGCTCGGATTATGGACGACATCGGCGCGGTAGAAGGATGGGCACAGCACCGCCGCATCGGCGACCTCGCCGCAATTGCCGCAGCCGACGCAGCTCTGGTCGATATGCGCCACCGGATCGTCGCGCAGGGGATCGTCGAGCGACTTGACCGACAGCGACGGGCAGCCGGACAGCCGCATGCAGGCATGGTCGCCGGTGCAGATATCCTCGTCGACGCCGAATTTCGGTTTCACCACACGCTCGCCGCCCTTGATCGCCTTGTCGACCAGCGGCTTTTCGCGGCGCTGCCGGTTGAGCATGCATTCGGACGAGGCGACGATGACCTTCGGCCCCTTCTCCTCCGTCGTCAGCGCCTCGCGCAGCGTGTCCTGCATCTTGGTGACGTCATAGGTGCGGTCGACATGGCGCAGCCATTTGACACCCATGCCTTTGACCGCCTCGGTGATCGGATGCTTCGTCGACTTGGTCTTGTTACCGGCGCGCGACGACAGGATGTCCTGGCCGCCGGTGGCCGCCGAGTAAAAATTATCGACGATGACGATGACTCCGTCGTTCTTGTTGAACACCGCGTTGCCGATCGAGGAGGTCAGGCCGTTGTGCCAGAAGCCGCCATCGCCAACGAAGGAGATCGAGCGGCGCTTGGCATCGGGTGAATTGAACGCCGAGGCAGAGGCCGGCCCCAGCCCGTAGCCCATGGTGGTGGCGCCGAGTTCGAAGGGCGGCATGATCGAGAACAGATGGCAGCCGATGTCGGAGGCGATGTGGTGCTTGCCGAGTTCCTGCTCGACCAGTTTTGTCGCGGCAAAGATCGGCCGTTCCGGGCAGCCGATGCAGAAACCCGGCGGACGGCCCGGCACGACATTGATCAAATCGGCGGTGTCGACGCCGTCGCCGACCTTGTTGGGGGCACGCACTTCGCCCGGCAGCAGATGCGGCGCCTCGGCACGCAGGAAGGCGCCGATGCCGTCGAGCATGACCTGGCCGGTGTATTCGCCAGCCATCGGCAGGTGCTCCTTGCCGACCAGCCTGGTGCCGCGACCGGCCTTGTGCAGCATCGAGGCAAAGGCCTGTTCGATGTAGTTGGGCTGGCCTTCCTCGACGACCAGCACCGACTGCTTGCCCTCGCAGAAGGACAGGAACTCGTCATCGATCAGCGGATAGACGGCGTTGAGCACATAGAGCGGCACGTCGGTGTCGCCATAAGTGTCGGCAAGGCCGAGCCGCTGCAGCGCGCGGATGACCGAATTGTACATGCCGCCCTGCATGACGATGCCGACCGAACCATGATCCGAGCCGAAGAACTCGTTGATCTTGTTCTTGCGGATGAAGTCGACCGCCGCCGGCCAGCGTTTCTGCACCTTCTCCTTCTCATGCAGGAAGGAAGCGGGCGGCAGCACGATGCGCCCGGTGTCTCGGCGCGGGGCGTCAAGCGCATCGGCGACCGTCATAGGTGGCCGCTTGTTGTCCTTGGCGATGAAATGGCCGTGGACGTGGCAGCAGCGGATGCGGACCTGCAGCATGACCGGCGTGTTGGAAATCTCGGACAGCTCGAAACCGTCCTCCACCGCTTTGACGATCGAGGGCAGATTGGGGCGCGGGTCGAGCAGCCAGACCTGGCTCTTCATGGCGAAGGCATGGCTGCGCTCCTGCATGATCGAGGAGCCCTCGCCGTAGTCCTCGCCGACAATGATCAGCGCGCCGCCGGTGACACCGCCGGAGGCGAGATTGGCCAACGCATCGGAGGCGACATTGGTGCCGACCGTCGACTTGAAGGTGGCAGCGCCACGGATCGGATAATGCACTGAGGCGGCCAGCATGGCGGTGGCGGTGGCTTCCGAAGCGCTGGCCTCGAAATGCACGCCGAGCTCGCCCAGAATGTCCTGCGCGTCGGCCAGCACGTCCATCAGATGGCTGATCGGCGCGCCCTGATAGCCGCCGACATAGCCGACGCCGCATTGCAGCAGCGCCTTGGTGATGGCGAGGATGCCTTCGCCGGCAAATTCCTCGCCGGCGCCGAGCCTGAGCTTCTCGACTTCCTTGGCAAAAGACCGTTCGGCCATTTCTTCAATCCTTCCGTTACCGCCTGAGGCTGGCGGCGCGTAGGTCTATTTGTTTGCGCATGACCTCTTCCGAAAACCGGCTTCCACTTTTCGGGGTCATGCTAGATGTCGTGCTTGCGAATGTTCTTCAGCATCTTCAAAAGCGTGGCGATGAGCGCGGAATATTCGGCGTCGTCGATATCGTCGAACATCGCCTCGAAGGCGTCATGCATGGCCGGCCAGGCGCGGGTGAACTCGGCGCGGCCCTCATCGGTCAGGAACACGTGGCGGATGCGGCTGTCGGTGACACCTTGCTCGCGCCGTACCAGACCCTGGCCCTCCAGTGAGTCGAGCGTCCGGCTCAAGGTCGACTGCTCGATGACAGTGTAGACCGAGAGGTCGTTGACGGTGATGCCGTCGGTGACCGACAGCACGGCCAGCGTGCGCACCTGCGGAATGGTCAGCCCCTGTTTGCGGAAATCGTCGCGCAAGGTGGCGTTGTAGCGGCCCATGATGCGGTTCATCAGATAGGGCGCGAATTGCTGCAGCCCGATCTGCCCCAGGGTCGAAATGCGCTGGCGCTTTTCCGCAACCTTCTGTTCCATCACAGCCTCCCCGCCAGGAGGAAGCCGGAGCCACCGCCGAGCCCGGCACCCGGATGGGTCGAGGCGCCGATATGGTAGAGGTTCTTGATGCCGGTCTGGTGGTTGCGGCTGGTCTTGAACGGCCGCCACAGGAACGATTGGTCGATGGTCGAGGAGCCACCATAGGGATCGCCACCGACAAGATTGATGTTCATCGCTTCGAGATCGGCCGGCGAATAGGCGCGACGCGCGATGACGCTGTCCTTGAAGCCGTCGATATGGCTGGCAAGGATGGCTTCGGCGCGATCGGCATAAGCTTCCCGCAACGCGTCGGTCCATTGCCCGTCAGCCGGCGCCTGCAGCTTGCCTGCGGCATCGCCCTTGATATGGCGGGGAGCCTCAGGCAGTTGCAGCCACAGGATCGCCTTGCCCTCCGGACAGCGCGACGGATCGAGCGCGTGCGGCTGGCCGACACAGATGGTCGGCACTTCCGGCAGCATGCCGCGCGCCGCCTCGTTGCAGGCCTTTGACACGCCATCCAGTCCCGGTGTCAGGTGCAGCAACGCCACCTTGTCCAGGCCTTCGCCGCGCCATGCGGGCGGTTTGTCCAAGGCGTAGTGGATCTGGAAATTGCCTTTGCCGTAGCGGTATTTTTGCGTCGCCTCGACATCGGCTTTGGGTGCATCCGCGCCAAGCAGCCTGCCATAGAGCTGCGTTGGCGTGACCGAGCATATGACGCTCTTCTTCGCATGGACCGTTTCGCCCGAGGCCAGCCGCACGCCGGTTGCGCGACCTCCAGCCAGGATGATGGAAGCAACGTCCGCTTCGGTAGAGATGACGCCGCCACGCTCGGTGATCAATGCCTCGAAGGCGGCCAGCAGGTTCTGCGCGCCGCCCTTGACGATCGGTGCCCCGGCCGCCTCCAGCGCGAAGGCGATCACCTTGGCGATCTGGCCGGAGAATGCATCTTCCGGTCCGAGCCCGGCATGCAGCACCCAGGGCGCCCACAGCGCACGGATGGTTTCGGACTGGTAGGTGCTTTCCAGCCAGTTGCGCGCCGGCACGAGTGCTTCGCCGAGAAAGGCGGCAAGGCCACGCGAGCCACGCCGCCAGGCATCGCCGGCCAAAAGCTTCGCGGTCGGATAGGACCACAGGCTGCCGCCGAGCAGGCCGAACAGCAGGCCGGCATTGCGTTCGATGCCGCCGACATCGTCCGCGTGCCGGTCGCCATCGCTGGCGGCGATTGCGTTGAGGGCGGCGATGTTGGCGGCGCGGTCGGTGCTGAGCACGGCATGGCTGCCGTCCGGCCGCAGCACGCCGGTCGGCGTGCCCGTGTGGCAGAACTCCAGCCCGTGCCGCGAAAGGTCGGCGCCCAGTGCTGCAAAGGCCGGCGAGGTGATGAACAGCACGAAGGTCGTCGCCATCACGTCATGGATGAAGCCGGGCGCGGTGATCTCCTCGGTGCGCATGCAACCGCCAATGCGGTCGTTGCGCTCGAGGACGAGCACCTTGGCGCCTTTGCCGCCGAGCATCGCCGCGCAGACCAGCGCGTTGATGCCGCTGCCGACGATGATGTGATCCGGCTGGCTCACGGCAAACGCTTTCGCTTAGCCCTTCGAAACAAGCGCCAGCGCGCGGATCGGGCTGCCGGTGCCGTGCTCGATCTTGAGCGGTGCGGCGATCAGGATCGCACCTTTCGGCGGCAGCTGGTCGAGGTTGCAGAGGCTGGCGAGGCCGTAGCGGTTGGCCTTGTGCATCAGCGTATGCGCCGGGAACGGCGGCTCCATGCCGCCGGCCTTGCCGGCATCCGTGCCGATCGTCTCCGAGCCCCAGCCCTTGATGTCCTTGCTGATCAGGAACTGGATGGCTTCGGCCGTCGGGCCGGGCGTGTGCGGGCCGGTCTCGTTGGCGTTGAGGAACTCGGCTTCGGAGCCGTTGCGCTTGTACCAGTCGGTGCGCATCACCACCCATTCGCCGGCATTGATGGCGCCATGCTTGGCTTCCCAT
>NZ_RZRQ01000269.1:0-7920 GCF_003997785.1 Mesorhizobium sp. M7D.F.Ca.US.004.01.2.1
GGATCTGGAATGCGCGACTTGGCGTCGAATTCGATGCCGTTGATGATGTCGCCGCGATAGCTGGGCAGCGTCACCCCGCCCTTGGTCTCGTTGTCGGACGAGCGCGGCTTGGCGAACTGGCCGGCAACGCGGCCGACCTTCACCACCGGCTGCGCGCCGGCGAAGGTGAGCACCACCGACATCTGCAGGAAGACGCGGAAGAAGTCGCGGATGTTGTCCGCGCCATGCTCGGCGAAGCTCTCGGCGCAATCGCCACCCTGGAGAAGGAACGCGTCACCGGCAGCGACAGCCGCGAGCTGCTTCTTCAGCTTGCGCGCCTCTCCTGCAAAAACCAGCGGCGGAAAGGTTGCGAGCTGGGCCTCCGTGCTCTTCAGCGCGGCAAGGTCCGGATAGGCAGGAACCTGCTTGATCGGCATTGCTCTCCACGAATTCGGCGACCATTTCGTCATCGCTGCACCCAACGCTCTTTCCGAGCAATTCCAGGAAAAGCGTGAAACGGTTTTCCGTCTGGAATTGCGTCAAACAAACAAATGGGCGCCATCGCCCGCCAATCCGCCCCATAGGGGATCGCGGCTCCATACACGAAGCCGATTTCCTATTCTAGACCGGAATTCAAGCGCTGGCGAATGTGCCGGCTGCGCTAGGCAGCCTTCTCCACCAGCCGTGCCAGTTGGGTCATCACCACCGCCGAACCCGCCAGCCGCTTTTCGGCCGTCGGCCAGTCGCGCACGAACACGACGCTGTGGTCCGGCCGGATCTTGGCCAACGAGCCCTGCTCGCCGATGAACCGGACCAGCCCGACCGGGTTGGAGAATTCGCGCTTGCGGAAATGGATAACGACGCCCTTCGGCCCGGCGTCGAGCTTCTCGACATTGGCTTTGCGGCAGAGCGCCTTGATGAAGACGATCTTGAGGAGATGCTTGACCTCTTCCGGCAGCGGGCCAAAGCGGTCGATCAGCTCGGCGCCGAAAGCATCGATTTCCTCGGTGTTTTCGAGATCGCCGAGACGGCGATAAAGCGCCAGCCTGAGCTGCAGGTCCGGCACATAGCTCTCCGGGATCATCACCGCCGTGCCGACGGCGATCTGCGGCGACCAGCCGCCATCCTGCACTTCGCCGGAATCCTTCACCTCGGCGACCGCCTCTTCCAGCATCTGCTGGTAGAGCTCGAAGCCGACCTCCTTGATGTGGCCGGACTGCTCTTCGCCGAGAAGATTGCCGGCGCCCCTGATATCGAGGTCGTGGCTGGCCAGCTGGAAGCCGGCGCCCAGCGTGTCGAGCGATTGCAGCACCTTGAGCCTCCGCTCGGCGGTGTCGGTCAGCTTGCGGTTGGCCGGCAGCGTGAACAGCGCATAGGCGCGCACCTTCGAGCGGCCGACGCGGCCGCGCAGCTGGTAGAGCTGCGACAGGCCGAACATGTCGGCGCGATGGATGATCAGCGTGTTGGCGGTCGGGATGTCGAGCCCGGATTCGACGATCGTTGTCGACAGCAGCACATCGTACTGGCCGTCGTAGAAGGCATTCATGATGTCGTCGAGTTCACCCGGCGGCATCTGGCCATGGGCCACCGCCACCTTCAGCTCAGGCACGGATTCTCTCAGGAAATCATGGATTTCCGCCAGATCGCTGATACGCGGAACGACATAGAAGGAATGCCCGCCGCGATAGCGCTCGCGCAGCAGCGTCTCGCGAATGACAAGCGGATCGAAGGGCGAGATGAAGGTGCGCACCGCCATGCGGTCGACCGGCGGCGTGGCGATCAGCGACAGTTCGCGCACTCCAGTCAGCGCCAGTTGCAGCGTGCGCGGGATCGGCGTCGCCGACAGCGTCAGCACGTGCACGTCGGTCTTCAGATCCTTCAGCCGTTCCTTGTGCTTGACGCCAAAATGCTGCTCCTCGTCGATGATCAAAAGGCCGAGATTCTTGAACGAGATCGCGGAACCAAGCAGCGCGTGGGTGCCGATAACGATATCGACCTGCCCTTCGGCGATGCCCTTCTTGGTTTCGGCCAGCTCCTTGGCGCCGACCAGCCGCGATGCCTGGCCGACGCGGATCGGCAGGCCAGAAAAGCGCTGTGAGAATGTCTTGAAATGCTGGCGCGACAACAGCGTCGTCGGCACCACCACCGCGACCTGAAAACCCTCCATCGCCGCGATGAAGGCGGCGCGCAGCGCCACTTCGGTCTTGCCGAAACCGACATCGCCGCAGATCAGCCGGTCCATCGGCTTGCCGGCGGCAAGATCGTCCCGCACCGAGTCGATCGCGGTCTGCTGGTCGTCGGTCTCTTCATAGGGGAAGCGCGCAGCGAACTCGCCATAGAGGCCTTCGGCCGGCACTAGTGGCGGTGCGGAGCGCATCTGCCGCTCGGCGGCGATCCGGATCAGCTGCCCGGCTATGTCGAGCAGGCGCTTCTTCAGCCGCGCCTTGCGCGACTGCCAGGCGCCACCGCCAAGCTTGTCCAGCGTCGCCTCGGCTGTGTCAGAACCGTAGCGCGACAGAAGCTCGATGTTTTCCACCGGCAGGAATAGCCGGTCGTCGCCGGCATAGTGGATTTCCAGGCAGTCATGCGGCGCGCCGACCGCTTCGATCGTACGCAGGCCGATGAAGCGGCCAATGCCGTGGTCGGCGTGGACGACGATGTCGCCGGCCGACAGCGCCGAGGCCTCTGCAATGAAATCCGAGGGACGCTTCTTGCGCTTCGAGCGTCGGATCAACCGGTCGCCGAGAATATCCTGTTCGGCGACGACGACCAGTTTTTCGGTCTCGAAGCCGGATTCGAGCGGCAGCACGGCCAAGGCCGCCTGACCCGGTTCGAGCTGTTCGGCTTCCGCCAGCGTCGCGACCTGCTTGAGGTTGCCGAGATGATGTTCGGCAAGGATCTGGCCAAGCCGGTCGAGCGAGCCTTCGGTCCAGCCGGCAATGACAATGCGGCGGCGCGCCGCGCGCTCGTCGGCGATGTGTTTGACGACGACATCGAAGACATTGATGCTGGGGTCGGCGCGTTCCTCGACGAAGCTGCGGCCATGGCGCGAACCGGCGTGGTAGACTTTTTTCGAGCCGGCGTCGGGCGCGTCGAACGGCGTGAAATCGATCGCTTCGCGCGGCCCGAGCGAGGCGATCAGATTTTCCGGCGAGAGATAGAGCAGGTCCGGCGGCACCGGCTTGTAGGGTACGGCGTCCTTCAGCGCACCGTCGGCCTGCTTCCTGCGTGCCTCGTAGTGGTCGAGGATCAGCGTGTGGCGCTCGGCCAGCGCCTCATGCGCCAGATGGTCGAAAATGACAGGTGTATCAGGCAAATAGTCGAATACGGTTTCCAGCCGCTCGTAGAAGAACGGCAGCCAGTGCTCCATGCCGGCGAAGCGACGCCCTTCGCTGACCGCCGCGTAGAGCCCGTCATCGCGCTGTGGCGCGCCAAAAGCTTCGATATAGGAGCGGCGGAAGCGGCTGATGGTTTCCGGCGTCAGCGCCACTTCACTCATCGCCTGCAGGGCCATCGACTTGCGCTGGCCCGTGGTGCGCTGGGTGGCGGCATCGAAGATGCGGATCGATTCCAGCGTGTCGCCGAAGAAGTCGAGCCTGAGCGCTTCGGTCCAGCCGGGCGCGAACAGGTCGAGAATACCGCCGCGCACCGCGAATTCACCGATACCGCGAACGGTTGGCACGCGCTCGAAACCAGATGTTTCCAGCCGCGACACCAGCACGTTCATGTTGATCTGGTTGCCGGGCCTGGCATGAAAAGTCTGTGCCTCGACCAGTTCGGCCGGTGGAATCCGCTGCAACAGTGCATTGGCGGTGGTGAGAATGACGGCGCGGTGCGGCTTTTTCGCCAGCGCGATCATGGCCGTCAGCGCGTCGAGGCGTTTGGCGGCGGCGTCCGAACCGGGGGAGACGCGGTCGTAGGGCAGGCAATCCCAGGCCGGCAGCTCCAGCACGGGAAGGCCGGGCGCCGCGAAGGACAGCGCCTCGATGATCGCCGGCAGGCGCTGGCCGTCGCGTGCCACGAACAGAACCGGCTTGTCGGGCGCGATCTCGAGTGCCGCCTGCACCAGCGCAAAGGCTTCGTAGCCGTCGGCGACGCCGTCGACAATGAACTGGCCGGCACGGCCTTTCGGCAGGCCGATGATGGGAATGAGGCTCATGAAATCAGGTCGCTCAAAATGTCATGGAGTGGCGGAAAGCCAGGATCTTTTGCAGGACGGCACAATCGATATCGGCCGGGACCGGGCGTTCGCCGGTGACCATGGGCAGGAATTCGGTGTCGGGAATGTCGAGGAGCCTCTCATATTGGTCGATTTCCTCGCCGGTCAAGGTACCGATCTCAGCATCGGCGAAAGTGCCGAGGATCAGATCCATCTCGCGCATGCCGCGATGCCAGGAGCGAAACAGAAGCTTGCGGCGGTGGGCGTCCAGCCCCTCGCTTGATCTCGTCGTTCCGGTCATTGTGCCGCATCCTCACTTGCTGCGGCGCATATAGCGTGGATAGAAGGTGCTGTCAGCCTTGCGCTGTAGCCGTCGCGACATAAGCTGACATCATGCGTCCTTCCATCCTCGATCCGCTGTTTGTTCCGATCACCTCGCTTGCCGGCGTCGGACCGAAGGTTGGCGCGTTGATCGAGAAAGTCGTCGCCGCCGATCTCGGCGATCGTGCGGCGCGCGCGGGCGACCTTCTGTTCGTGCTGCCGCACACCGTCATCGACCGCCGCAGCCGGCCGGGCATCGCAGGATCCGCGGAAGGCCAGATCGTCACGCTCGAGGTGCGCATCGACCGCCACCAGCCGCCGCCGCGCGGCAACAGGTCGGTGCCCTACCGCGTCTACGCCCATGACGACACCGGCGAGATCGCGCTGACCTTCTTCCATGCTCACGCTTCCTATCTCGAAAAGGCGATGCCCGAGGGCGAGCATGTCGTGGTCTCCGGCCGCATGGAATGGTTCAACGGCCGCCCGAGCATGGTCCACCCCGACCATATTGCGCTCGCCAGCGAGGCGGAAAACCTGCCGCTGGTCGAACCGGTCTATCCCCTCACCGCAGGGCTCTCGGGCAAGGTGCTGCGCCGGGCGATCGGCCAGGCGCTGGCGCGCGTGCCTGAATTTCCCGAATGGCAGGATGGTGCCTTCATGCGCCGGCACACCTTTGCGGCCTTTGGCGATGCGCTCGCCCGCATCCACAATCCGGCCGATCCGATCGATGTCTCTGTCGATGGTGCCGCCTGGCGGCGCCTCGCCTATGACGAGTTGCTGGCGGGCCAGGTCTCGCTGGCGCTGGTGCGGGCAAAAGTCCGCCGCCTGTCCGGGCGTCCCCTGGTCGGCGACGGCAGCATCGTTGAAAAGCTGCGCGAGGCCCTGCCCTATTCGCTGACATCAAGCCAGGAGTTTGCGCTGGCCGAAATCAATGCCGACCTTGCCGATCCCGAGCGCATGCTGCGGCTGCTGCAGGGCGATGTCGGCTCCGGCAAGACGGTGGTTGCGCTGCTGGCCATGGGGCGTGCGGTCGAGGCCGGCGGCCAGGCCGCCTTGATGGCGCCGACCGAGATTCTGGCGCGCCAGCATCTGGCGACGATCGCGCCGCTTGCCGCCAAGGTCGGGCTGCGCATCGCCATCCTCACCGGCCGCGAGAAGGGCCGCGAGCGCACCGACACGCTGGCCGGTCTGGCGAGCGGCGCCATCGACATCGTCATCGGCACCCACGCGCTGTTCCAGGACACGGTCACCTTCCACGACCTGGTCTTCGCCGTCATCGACGAGCAGCACCGCTTCGGCGTCCACCAGCGGCTTGCCATCACAGCCAAGGGCGACGCGCCCGACATGCTGGTGATGACCGCCACCCCCATCCCGCGCACGCTGGTGCTGACTGCCTTCGGCGACATGGACGTATCGAAGCTGACGGAAAAACCGGCCGGCCGCCAGCCGATCCGCACCGTCACGCTGCCGCTGGAACGGCTGGACGAACTGGTCGGCCGCATGGTCGACGCCGTCGCCGGCGGCCAGAAGATCTACTGGATATGTCCGCTGGTCGAAGAATCCGAAGAGATCAAGCTGATGTCGGCCGAGGACCGTTTCGCCTCGCTGAAACCGCTGTTCGGCGACCGCATCGGCCTCGTCCATGGCCGCATGAAGGGCGCCGAGAAAGACGAGGCGATGCGCGCCTTCAAGCAGGGCGAGACACGCATCCTGATCGCCACCACGGTCATCGAGGTCGGCGTCGATGTGCCGGACGCCACCGTCATGGTCATCGAGCATGCCGAGCGCTTCGGCCTCGCGCAACTGCACCAGTTGCGCGGCCGGGTCGGACGCGGTGACAAGCCCTCCTCCTGCGTACTGCTCTACAAGGACCCGCTCGGCGAGACCGCAAAACGCCGGCTGTCGGTGATGCGCGAGACCGAGGACGGGTTCCTGATCGCCGAAGAGGATCTGAAGCTGCGTGGTGAAGGCGAATTGCTGGGCACCCGCCAGTCCGGCACGCCGGGTTTCCAGGTGGCGCGCATCGAGGCGCATGCCGACCTTCTGGAGGCCGCCCGCGACGATGCCAGGCTGGTCCTGTCACGCGATCCGGAGCTGCAATCCGAGCGTGGCGAGGCGTTGCGCCTGCTGCTTTACTTGTTCGGGCGCGACGAAGCCGTGCGGCTCTTGCGCGCAGGCTGAGCCAAGGCGGCAACCGACGGATTGGCCAACGTTCCCTCGATCGGCTCGCCGTTCACGACAACCATCTGCTTGACCTCGGGCGCCACAAGCCCGGCCGAGACGATGAGCTTGGCGCCGTCCTCGATCGTCATGTCGAGCAGTACGATGTCCGACTTCGGCACATACATGAGAAAGCCAGTGGTCGGGTTCGGCGTGCAGGGCATGAACACCGCAATCAGCGGGTCGCCTTCCTGATCGAGCTTCTGGTTGATCTCAGTTTCCTTCTCACTGGCGACAAACACCAGCGACCACACGCCCTTGCGCGGATATTCGACCAGCCCGACCTGGCGGAACATGTCGCCCTTGTTCGACAGCACGGTCTCGAAAATCTGCTTCAGCGAGCCATAGATGCCACGCACCAGTGGCATGCGGCCAAGCAGACGCTCGCCGAAATTGACGATGGCGCGGCCGACAATGTTGGCCGTCAGGAAACCGATAAGCGTGATCAGGATCAGAGCAACGATCAGTCCGAAGCCCGGCACCGGAAACGGCAGATAGGAGTCCGGGCTGTAACGGGCCGGAATATAGGGTTTTACCCAGGAATCGACCCAGCCGATGAACGACCAAGCGATATAGGCAGTGATCGCCAGAGGCGCGCAGACGACGAAACCTGTGAGGAAATAGTTCCTCAGCCGGGTCATGCCGGAGGTCTTGGGAGCATCGGACATGGTTCACCGGGCGCGCGGGTTGCAGCGCAACATAATGAACCAGAGAGCGCATTGGAACTGCGAAGTTTTTAAAGGTCGATTATGCCGCCGCTTCCAACGGTTCAATCTTCTCGAGTTCCGGCGCCAGCTTCCTGGCTTCGGTTTCAAGCTCATAGGCCTGCTGAAAATTCATCCAGAATTCAGGCGTGGTGTTGAAATACCGGGCAAGGCGCAGGGCCGTATCAGGGGTCAAGCCGATCTCCTCCTTGGCAATGCGTTCGATACGGGTGCGTGGAAGGTTGAGCTTTTTCGCGAGCGCGCCTGCACTCATGCCGAGCGGGACGAGATATTCTTCACGCAGGAATTCTCCAGGATGAACTGGACGTGCGAACTTCGATGCCATTCAGCTCAATCTCCCAGCTTGGGAAGCAAAACCTACTCCACCGTCACCGATTTCGCCAGATTGCGCGGCTGGTCGACGTCGGTGCCCATGAACACGGCGGTGAAATAGGCGAGCATCTGGATCGGCAGCGCGTAGATGATCGGCGAGATGATTTCCGGCACCTCGGGCAGCACGATCGTCTCCATCGTCTT
>NZ_RZRQ01000026.1:0-34581 GCF_003997785.1 Mesorhizobium sp. M7D.F.Ca.US.004.01.2.1
ATGGTTGACCACGCTTTTCAAAGATCGTGAACTACATCTCCTCGTTGTGCTCGACGCACTCCGGACAAGTAACCTCATGGGCGCGGCATGCAGGATTAACCGAGCCCAGCCGGTCATGAGTGCGGCCGGCGCTCGGCTGCTCGATTTATTTGCGCGATAAGCTCGCGACCATGTCCGCGGAGGTATTCAAACTTAACGCTGCGTCCGGGAGCTCTTGCCCTCCAGTTTGCGACGCTCCCCCGCCCATCCAGTGATCGTTTATTTCGTCGGATAGTTTGACCCGGCTCTACCGAATCGCCGCTTCAGGATCATTCTTTCCGATTTCGTCACGCTCGTATTTCTGCCGCGTCCTACACCGATTGGGCGCGAACAAAACTGAGCGCCTTGGAACCCGAACCCGTGCGTCGTGACCGGGAGCATCCGGGGCGAACTCATCCGCTCGGGGGCATCGCATCACCGGACGGCGACAGGCACGGTCGACCGGCATCTCGGCATCGGCTGGGAATTCGTCCATGGTCTGCATTGGCGACGACGCTTCCTGAGGCCACGTAGCCCTTATGCCAAGCTGGGCGCCCGGGTCGAGCGCGTAATGACGACAATTGCTTCGCTGCAGGTCAAACGCTTTCCGGGCCACCTGCAAAGTCTTCACCCGGCCGTACAGCGCCCAAGACCACTGATGTGATCGACAAGAGCCTTTTTGATAAATCTGCGCTATTCTCCTGTCGCGCACGGACGACCGCGTGGCGAAGAGCAGGGTCCGAGATGAGAGCCCTGCCGCGCAGCTTCTATCGTCGCGCCTCGTTTGCGGCATCCGTGCCTACCCTCTTCGGACCTCGTGGGTTCCAACCGGCGACGAGGCGTGCATAGGCGCCCTCGGCCTGCTCCACCCAGCGGCGCTCTTCTTCCCGGTGGCTCTTTATGTTGTAGGCGTGCGCTCCCTTTTGGCCGCGCACAGCCTTGCTCCCGGCCTTGAGTTCCACATCGCGCAAGCTTCTTGGCATGCAGGGAGGGTCGAGCCCACGCGTAACTCTCGCCCTTCTCAACAGATGACAGATCACGACAGAGAGTTTGCGTGCGGTTGCCACGGCCGCGACATGCTGTCCGCGCCGGGCTCGCACGCCGCAGGGAGAAGGCTCGCAACGGTCCGGGAGCACGAGCGGCCGCCCAGGCCGCCTCGACGAGCATGCCGCGCGCATGACCACGGCCCTGCTTGGTGATCCGCCCATGGTAGGCCGGACCTGGCCGGACTGCTGGACGCTTGGGTTCAACCCGAGATAGGTCACGAGCTTCTGCGGATCGTCGAAGCGCGACACGTCGCCGATCGCCGCCCTTCATCGCCAGCGCGACGGTGATGTCGACGCCGGGAATGGTCATCAGCCGCTTCACGCCTTCATCCTCGAGAGCCGAGCGGACAAGATCGCGTTCGATGACCTGGAGGTCTTCGCCCAATCGGTCGAACTCGCGCAGATGCCCATCGATCGCGAGGCGCTCGTCCTGCGGTACGACCTGCTCGATTAACCAGGTCCGACCCTTGGCGCCGCACAGGTCAGCATGCGGGCAGGACGGATCAGGTGGCTATGAAGGATCGACTGGATGACGCTCTTCAATCGAGATCTCTGTCGGACAATCTGATTGCGCCGTGTCACCTGTCGACGCAGAGCCTGCGTCGGCTCGTCCGCAATCCAGACTTCTGGCAAGAAGCCGCTGGCATAGAGCTGCGCAAGAACGTCGGCGTCGATCGTCGTTTTGATCTTGGCATAGGCAACGATAAACACCTGTTTCGGCTTGGCGATCCCCACCTTCTTCACATGCGGCGCAACCACAGCTGCAGCGGACGTCGCGTTGCCGGTGGCCTCGATCACCCCGACATCGTTCGGCGACAGCTTCGCGGCGAACGCCGCCAGCAGATCGCGCCGCATGTCGACGCGGCCGAGTCGCCTGAGCCTGCCCTCCTCCCATGCCACTGCTTCGGCGAAGGCGCGGTGAATATCCAGTCCGATGATAAGCATGCCCGTTCCTCCTTCTTGGCTCGGTCAAAGACGGGAGCTGGCGGGCAACACGACATCTACTGATCCGCGCTCGCAGCGCATCCGGGAAAGTCGCGAGGGGCGGCCATGTAACGAGCTCGGGCTCTCAGCCCACGGTCTATTGACGGCCTGCCTGCACCTTTGTGCTCCCGGTGCCCCACGTCCCGGATGGGCTCACCATAAGGGCGTTCCAAAACAAGAACAGCAGGACGAGAAGGCACCACAGATCACATACCGGATAGCGGCAAGGCCAAGCGCTTCGTTCAGATAGGCTTGCGCCAATGGGCTTAGGCCGAGCCTACAACAGCTCTCAAAAACGCTGCCGGACTGCTGCATTGGCTCGCCGATACAATTGGCACAGGCCTCACGGCAGCTTAGGATCAAACCGCCCATCAGTCGCCTCGGACTGGAAAGGTGCACCCTATTAGGTTCCACGCCTAGCTAGGTCGGGGCCGCCGAAGACGCTGGTTGATAGACCGGCGCCATCGGCCCGGCGTTTCAAACTGCCAATCTCTGACCTGCACAGTACGAACGATTGCTCGCTTCGGCAGATCACGCGGCTCATATGTCGGACCTTAACGTCATCCATCATAAACTTTTTGCGACAAAAGATTGCAAGAATGCTAAATTGTTAAAGTCGTTTGTTTCGGTTAAAGGCATCCATCCCATGGATGGCTGATGACATGCGTTTCAAAGGACTTGATCTAAATCTCCTCGTTGTGCTCGACGCACTCCTGACGGAGCGTAATCTCTCGGCGGCGGCACGCAGGATTAACCTGAGTCAGCCCGCCATGAGTGCGGCCGTCGCCCGACTGCGCGATTATTTCCGCGATGAACTGTTTACGATAAGAGGTCGCGAAAGATTTCTAACCCCGCGTGCGGCAGCATTTGCCCCCGCAGTTCGCGACGCTCTCCAGCACATCCAGTGCTCGATTATTTCTTCGGATCCGTTTGACCCAGCTCGAGCCGATCGCCTCTTCAGGATCATTCTTTCCGATTTCGTCACGCTCGTGTTTTTCGAAAAGCTTGTGGAGCGTATTTCACGGGAAGCCCCCGCCGTCAGCTTCGAACTGCTGCCTGTCGACGATAGCCCCGATGAGCTTCTCCGGCGCGGTGACGTCGATTTTCTAATTCTACCGGATATGTTCACGTCGAGTGTGCATTCAAGCGTTGCGCTGTTTGACGAGAAGCTCGTGTGCGTAGGCTGTCCCACAAACAAGCAGCTGCCACAGCAGCTTACATTCGAGAGATACATGTCGATGAGGCACGTCGCGGTCAGGTTCGGGCGTACGATGAAGCCGTCTATCGAGGAATGGTTTTTGCTTGAGCATGGCCTTAAGAGACGTGTCGAGGTCGCCGTGCAGGGCTTCAGCATGATTCCACCTATGGTGTCCGGCACAGCTCGTATAGCGACCATGCCCTTACGGCTGGTCAGGCATTTCGAAAAAACGTTCCCCCTGCGGGTTATCGAACTTCCGCTGCCATTTCCCACATTCACCGAGACCCTCCAATGGCCGGCCCTCCACAATAGCGATCCGGCAAGCATCTGGATGCGGGAGATAATGATACAGGAGGCATCTCGGATGGCTGCCCCGCTGTGAACCCACGGAAAATTCAGGCGCACCTATAGTCACTACTCCTGTCACCATCTACTTTGACGACAATAGCCCTCGCCGGATAAAGTCGATGCTGGCGGCAAGTGCGCCTGCGAGATCGTCCAGAGAATGGACTTCCTCGACCAGCTCGAATGAGAAAGGTCCCGCGTAGCCGCCATCCAGCAGCGCCTGAATCTGGCTGCCATTGTCGGAACCTGCAAGAAAGCGATCGGGGTAAATCCAGAAGGTCGGGTCGTTTACGCTTGAAATGTGCACCAGGCCGGTAAGCTCGCAGAACAGGCATGTCTCCCCGGCCAGGGTGTGGTGGAACGTGTCGTGCACGAGGCGAAAGACGGACTGGCCATCAACCGCGGCAACGGCCTCGGCCGCTTCCTTCTTTGATCGAAGCGAGCAGGTTCGGAAACCCAGCGGCTCGATGAGACCGATCAGACCCCGCGACTGGAGGATTGGCTTGATCTCGTTTAGAGCGAAACGAAGATTGTCCTGGCGCTCGCTATTGGTGGGCCACGAGCTGCGGTTGGCCGGCACCAACACGAGCGTCTCCGCCCCGCACGCCGTCGCATAATCGGCGAGGTTGCTTGCCTCGGCCTGACGCGTTGGAGTCCAGTCGTTGAACCGCTGCAAGGCGTTGACAGAGATGATCGTGACGCCCGCTTCGGTAGCGGCCAACCGAACGTCCGCAGCCGGAATGCCGCGTGCGACAGGATTGCTGAAATGAGGGTAACGGATTTGGACGTCGGTCAGGCCTTGGTCACGGGCAAGCGCGAAAAGCGCACTGACGTCAAGGCGGGGCGCCGCCATGTGATCGAGTGCAAAGCGGGGCGATACCTGGCGCATTGCTTGACTTTCCTTCCATGAAGCGCGGCTGCCATTTCGGCATCCGGCTTCTTTCAAGACGGAACCACGCCGGTTCACAGATCGGACAGAGACGGCCGAGTCAATCGAGCTTTCCTTTCATCGGTGAAAGGAAAATGGGCGCTCATGATAGAAATCCATCAAGGTCAAATATTTTCCGGAAGATAAATGTCGAACGGCAGAAATGTCTGCCCCGGGCTCTCCGCGACGCCGGCTTTGATGGCCCGCTCCATTGCCATTATCAGCTCCTGGCAAAGTCGGCGCATTGGCGTGCCGACCGCCATCGTCAAGATGTCATCCGCAAGCGCCCCACGTGACTGCGGCGTCATTTCACTCACGATCGCGACGAGATCCTGACCGCTCCCCTCTTCTCGGAGCGCGGAAATTGCCCCCTCTATCCCCCCGCCGGCCATATAGAAGCCGACGAGCTCTGGTTCCCGCTGCATAAGATCCAGCAATTTTTCGTAAGTGAGCTGCCGTTCATCAAGGTTCACGAGCGCATCAAGCACCTCGAATTTTGGCGCGTTCTCACGAAAATACGCACGAAAGGCCGTTTCCCGCGTCGCATGCGCCTGGAAGCGATGGCTTCCGACAAACACCGCCACCTTGCCGGGCCGTTTTGCGGCCTTGGAAAACACCCAAGCGGCAGTCCGTCCGACCTTGCTGTTGTTGAGGCCGATGTAGCCCTCGCGCACGCCATCGGCGAAGTCGGATAGCAGCGAAAATACCGGGATACCTTTCGCCTTGAGCTCCTCGACTGATGCTGTGATTTTCGGGTGATCGGCCGCCACCATGGCGATCGCCTGGCAGCGGCTCCCAAGGTCCTTAAGAAGCGGGAGCAGGTCACGCGGCAAATGTGACTGCGCGAACTCGATGATCGGAAGGCCGTGGAAGGATTTAGCCATACTGACCGACTCTTCGATCTTGCGAGCGAAATCTTGGTAGAAATCGTGGGTAGGTTTTCTCAAGATGAAGCCCAGCTTGTAGTGCGGCAGGTGCTGCTGCAAGCGCTGTTTGATGAGACCGGCAGCATGATAGCCGATCGCGTGCGCGGCCGCATGGACCCGCTGGGCGGTCTCCTCTCGCACCGGAAGGCGGACGTTCAGAACCCGATCGACTGTTGCTACGCTGACTCCGGCTTCGCGGGCGAGATCGGCTATTGTGACGCGCTTTCCCCTAGCGATTCTGATCGGCCGGTCCTCCATCATCCGGTGCGCTCCCGCGACGGCTTGGGGCGGCAAGCTGAAATAGTTCCCCCACCCCGCGGATAGCGCATTCGACGAACAGCGCTCCATGCGCACCCAGATGAGTCTCCGTGAACCGTTCGTTTGCTTAGGGGCTTCATGGTGTTGTATTACTCACTGCGTTAGTACTCTATTTCCAGCGCTCTTTGGAGGCTGGCAATTCGACTGTTGTGTCAAGGCCGCTACTTACACGTCGCGCTGTTGCGATCTTGCTTGCGGGGAGCCAGTTTGATGTAACCCTAACCGCGGAAAGCGGTTTCCATCCGTGACTGGTCCAATTCGCCTTCCCAGCGAGCGACAACGAGCGATGCCACCGCATTACCGACTAAATTCGTCAGCGCGCGGCATTCCGACATGAAGCGGTCCACGCCAAGAATTAGAGCCATTCCGGCAACGGGAACACTCGGCACGACAGAGAGAGTAGCGGCCAATGTGATGAAGCCGGCGCCGGTGACGCCTGCCGCACCCTTCGAGGAAAGCATCGCAATTAGCAGCAGGAGGATCTGATCGGCAATTGACAAATCTGTGTTCGTCGCCTGGGCGATGAAGAGGGCGGCGATCGTCATGTAGATATTGGTACCGTCCAGATTGAATGAGTATCCAGTAGGGATGACGAGACTTACGACCGAACGGGCGGCGCCGGCCTTCTCCATCTTCTCCATTAGCGAGGGCAGCGCGGCCTCCGAGGAGGACGTTGCCAGGACAAGCAGCAGCTCGTCCTTGATGTAGCGGACGAGAGAAAAGATCGAGAAGCCGTTGTAGCGGCAGACCGCGCCGAGAACCCCGAACACGAAGAGGAAGGCGGTAAGATAGAACGTCGCGACCAGTATCGCGAGGTTGGCCACCGAACCGATTCCGTATTTGCCGATCGTAAAGGCCATTGCGCCGAAGGCGCCGATGGGTGCAGCCTTCATCAGAATGCCGACGAGCTTAAAAATGGGGGCGGTAAGCGCCTGGAGAAAGGTAACGACCGGCCTGCTCGTCTCTCCGGTCATCGCCAAAGCAATGCCGAACAGGACCGAGAAGAACAGGACTTGCAGGATGTCGCCTTCCGCGAAGGCACTGGCAATCGTTGACGGGATGATGTTCATCAGGAAGCTGGTCACGGACTGCTCGTGAGCCGTGGCCACATAGCCCTTAACGGCTTGGACATCGAGCGAGGCCGGATCGATGTTGAGGCCGGCGCCAGGTTGAACGATATTCGCGACAATCAGTCCGACAACGAGTGCAAGTGTCGAGAAGGTGAGGAAATAAACCATCGCCTTGGCGGCAACTCGGCCGACCTTCTGCAGATCGCTCATGCCGGCAATGCCGGTCGCAATTGTCAGGAAGATGACAGGTGCGATAATCATCTTGACGACTTTGATGAAGGCATCGCCGAGCGGCTTCAGGCTCTGGCCGGTTTCCGGATAGAGGTAGCCAATTGCGGCTCCCAGGACTATGGCGGCAAGCACCTGCACGTAGGTCCGGGCAAAATGGGGCTTGCGGGGCGCTGCGATCGCGCGGGGGACTCTTGGAACCAACACCGTTTCTCTCTCCCTGACCGGATCGGGGTGGGGGCTCCTCCTTCTCCCATGCTGCGCTCCGGTCGAGCGCTGCTGTCATCTCGGAGCAAGCGCCGTGCCAACTGGAGGCCTGTCCCGTCCAGCGAGATTGGTGCGGGTTGCGCACTGGAACCCTCCACCTTTGCCGGAATTTGCACTCAAGGCTCGCCAAAGATCGCGTCTGAAGAAGTGCTTCGCCAGAGAGGGAATTGACCAGGTCGCCTTGCGGCCGTGTCTTTGATGTCTGCCGCAGATCGACTGCCGGCCGATATCTCTGTCGTCTTGGTGACTTTGGTTTGTCAGTTTTGCGACGGAATGCGCGCAAACTGCAGGATATCCTACACGCCCATCAGAGCACGCGGTACAAGCGATTAAGCGTAGGAGCGCATTGAATCTCCGAGGTCAAAAAATCTTGAATAAGGTCCCCGTGCGAAGTGAATCCGCAACTCGTCAAAGTTCTCCACCGTTTGATCCAGCGGTCGCGTTTCCTGGCGCTGCAGGATGGCGTTATCTGATGGCTCAAGCGCTGGAACGCCCAGGAAATCCCAAACCGCTCCCAGGCATTGGGCAGGTTCGTGAAGTAGGCTCTCGTATTCCATTACAAGCAGGTTGGTCGACGTGAAGGAGTCCATAACGCGAGCGTGAAAATCGTCGGCGGCTTTGAAATAAGCCTCACAGTCGGCGATTGACAACCTGACGCTCGGTGGCCGAGCGGTATCGTTGTCCCAGCTGAACTTCAGCCAGTGACCGCTTTCCCTGGCCTGCACAAAGGATCGGAGCGATTCCAATACGTTTCGGCGAACAACAAGGATGACCTTGAGTGCTGGCCAACGAGCCAGTTCCGCAAAGAATGCGGGACGCTCGCGAAACTGAGGTTCATTGATCTTGCATCCAAGATGCGTCACATTCTTGTAGTCGCGCATAGGGCAGCGCACATAGGCAAGCTCAAGAAGCTCGCGATCCGTGCCTAGCAGGCGATCAGTGCTGGGCCAATTGGGATCATATTCGTTTAGCAACTCACCGTTACTCAAAACGGTCGGATGCTCGTTTAGCAATTCTTCTAAATAGTGTGTTCCGGTCCTTGGCATAGCAAGGATCACAAAAGGCTCAAGAGTTGCTTCGTTGTGGGTCATTGCATGTGTATCCAACTAAATAATGGCCGCGACGGTCTGTGGACGCGCACAAGAAGCTTGGCTGCTATCGATTGAACGCTCCGGGTGGGTCCGCGCCTCACCATCCAGCCTGTTCTTCGAGGTGTGGTCGCGAAGCTGGGCGGGTGCCTGCAGCGGCTGGGTGGCGCCCGGCTTCGGCGTTGTACCACTCGCGATTCCTAGCATACGCATGCCTCCGGGCCGCTGTGGGCAGTTTGCATCCGGCATTGCGGACCTCCTTCTGGTTAATGGGTGTAAGCAAGCGTCAACGCATTAGTCGTCGATGAAACAGTCCAGCCGACAGAAAAAAAGGCAATACAGCGAACATGCAAAGTGCGCCTATATGCAGCCCTACATTGTCGCCCAGGCGGCCGAGCATCACCGGACGGATTAGCTCGATAGAATTCGCCAGGGGCGAGAAGGCCGCAATCTGCTGAAACACTCCTGGCAATTGGCCGACTGGAAAAACCGCGCCCGAAAGGAACAGCATGGGTGTGATGACAAGCGTCTGATAGAAAATAAAATAGTGATAACTGGGCGCGAGCGCGATGACGAGCATGGCCAGGCTCGCAAAGGCGAATCCGGTGAGAGCGACGACCGGTAGCACGTAGAGAACCGACGTCCACGCGGCATAACCTAGCGCGGCCGCAACAATCGCAATTGTCGTACCGGCCAGAAAAGCCTTTGTGGCTGCCCAGGTCAATTCACCGAGAACGATGTCGCCGAGGGTAAGTTGTGTGTGCAGGATTGCTTCCCAAGTGCCCTGATCGCGCATTCGACCGAAAACCGCGTAAATTGTTTCGAAGGTTGATGCTGTCATCGCGCTCGTCGCAACCATGCCGGCTGCCAGAAAGGCGATGTAGGATGCACCTTCGATGCGGCCTACCAACAGTCCAAGGCCAGTGCCGAGCCCGAAAAGGTAAATCATCGGATCAGCAAGGGTGCCGAGCATTGAAGCAAATGCCACCTTCTTCCATGCCAGATGATTGCGGCGCCACACCGCCATCCAGTTCCAGGCGTTGGCGGGTAGAGCGGCCGCAAAACGTTCACCCATTGCTCACTTCTCCATCTCACGTCCGGTTAACCGCAAGAAAACGTCCTCCAGACTGGGTGGACGCTCTAGAATACGCAGACCCGCTCGACCGCGAAGCTGGATGCGCACATCCTCCGGCTCAGGCGCATAGCAAAAGAGCGTCTCGCCGCTTACCTCGACACGCTGAACGTACGGTCTGATCAGCGAAATCAGCTCCTGTGGATTACCGCCGAAGATCTCGATCACGTTGCACCCAATGTACTCGTCGATCAGCGCATGAGGACTGCCCTCGGCGATCTTGCGTCCCCGCTCGAGAACACACAGCCGATCACAAAGCCGCTCAGCCTCTTCCATGAAATGGGTGGTCAAAATGATCGTTTTTCCGCTCGCCAGCAGGAAACGAAGTCGCTCCCAGATCAGATGGCGGGCATGCGGGTCGAGGCCGGTCGTGGGCTCATCCATCACAAGCAACTGGGGGTCGTTGATCAGAGCACGTGCCAGCGTCAGGCGCCGCTTCATCCCGCCGGATAGCAGGCCGACACGTGAATCCGCCTTGCTCTCAAGGCGAGCGAACTCGAGCAGCCGTGGGATGACGGCGTTGATCTCTCTTGTACTCATGCCGAAGTAGCGCCCGAACACCAACAGGTTCTCACGTACCGTAAATTCCAGGTCGAGATTGTCGAACTGCGGGACCACGCCTATGCCCTTGCGGGCCAAGCGGCTGCGTGCCGGCACTGGTAGACCGAGGACTGTTATATCACCCGCGTCAGGCCGGGTCATACCGAGGAGCATACGCGCAATCGTGCTCTTGCCTGCGCCGTTAGGCCCCAGCAGACCGAAGCACTCTCCCGATGCAACGGTGAAGGACAGCCCGTCCACAACGAGCTTGTTTCCGAATAATTTGGTTACGCCGGTAAGGTCGATTGCTACATTGGACATGCGTCTATCTCAAGCGGAATGAGTCCGATTGGCCACCGGCAGCTTACTTGCGAATTCTGGTTCAGAGCAGGCCACCGCCTTGAGATGACACCTTTGGAAAGTCGCGGCCGGAGCGACGTGTGTATCGCTTCCGCCAAAGAATAACGTCAAGATGCCACGTGTCGCTTCCACATAGTCCCCGTTCTGACCATAGGTAACTCGACAAGCTTCACCCCGTGTCGACTGACACAACTTACTCGGTCACTCGGCGCTGCAAGGCCGTCAGACTTCACTAGCTGTGAGCGAAAGATCTGCAGTATGAAGTGACTCCGCAATTCCAGAATTGCCCGCAGCATTTGCTCCGCCAAGCGGCATCGCGCTTGTGATTTCCTTTGTGCTGCTGTTGGGCAGGGGAACACTTTTACGCGACAGCCAATCGCTATTGCTCAATGTACACAGGGCGTAAGCCTTCAAGGGGATCAACAGGAATATCCTGATTAACGCGTGCATTGAATAGCCGATGAATCGAAGCTGCCGAGTGCGGAAAGATAACACCGTAGATCTGATTATGGTCATCGTGACAATAGCCAGCACCGTCCACCAATTTACTGTATGTGAAAATAGTAACTCACCGAGCGCCGTTACTACCGCGATGCCGAGCAACAATGGGCCGAGATTCTCTCCCATCACATCCAAAGTTAGATAGCGATCCAGGCCACGCAGTAGACCTCGCGCAAGCATCGTGTCCCGGAAAGTGCTTCGTGCCCAGCGGAGTTGTTGGCGCAAATAAGGTCCCATCTTGTCCGGAACGACTGTCGCCGCGACGGCACCTGGAACGTACTCGGTTCGAAAGCCTGCTTTCAGCATGAGGATCGTAAGATGACGGTCTTCACCGAAGTCGCTTGGTTTCCCCCTGAACAGCTGCGTCTCGTATTGATCCAGCAGAGAAAGGAGACAAGACCGGCGGTACATTGCACATGGGCCGCAGCAGCACATGACCGCACCAAAGCGACCTTGCGCCGCGCGCTCCTCATTGCAAGCCAGCCAGTATTCCATATCGATCAATCGGGTCAACCAAGTGTCGCTGCGGTTGTATGCCGTCAGCTGGCCCATGGCCGCTCCGACCATGGAATCCCGCATTTTTACTGCAAGCTTCGTGATGACGTCGGACGCAAGTGTCGTGTCAGAGTCGACGCTGAGCACGAAATCTCCAGATGAGCGGCGGATGGCGGCGATCTGCGCCTTGCGTTTGCCAACATTTTCGCGGAGCAGAATGAAATTGAATCTCGGGTCGCCCTCGTAGGCGTGATGTACCGGGATGACGGCATTACGATTTCCAGAACCGTCGTCAACCAGATAGACCTGAAATGTTCCGGAGTAATCTTGATTTGCAATGGAAGCTAAACACGCCGCGAGTGTGCGCGGGTCCTCATTGTAGCAGGGGATAATGACATCCACGCTCGGCCAACGGTCGGATCCGAACAAGCTTTCCGACGGCGGCGTAACATTTTCCGGTTGGGAGTAGACCGCTTGCATGCCTCTGTAAACAGTCGAGAGCACCGCATAAGACGAAACGGCAACAGTACTGGCTGTGGTGAGAAGGTCCATAGGATCTCTGTTTGTTCAGGGATGTTGAGGAAGTGATCGGATTACAAATCCGCGGCCGTGCAATTCTGGAATTAGGCGTGACAACGCTGTCACCGTCTGGTCGCGCAGACTGGCTTGATTGCCTGGTTGCAATTCGTCGGGAGCGCACCCGTCGTGCAACAGCACGATTGCGCCCGGCCGGATATCGGCGAGCACTCTGTCGACGATGGCGTCAACGCCGGGGCGAGACCAGTCGCGTGGATCAATGGACCAATGGACGGGCGCCAATGCCTCACCCGCTAATGCAGCGATTACTTCTTCGGTCCAGATGCCATAGGGTGCACGAAAGTACCGAACCATGGCCTGCGGGCAAGCCATCCCTATGACTCTGTTTGCCTCAACTATCTGGCAGTCGACTTCGACGGACCCGCATTTAGCTAGGTCCGGATGAGTCATCGTGTGGTTGGCTATACCGTGGCCGTCTGTAATAATTCGGCGAACGAGTTCCGGCTCGTCGGCCGCGTAGGCCCCAACAACGAAGAAGGTCGCCGGCACCTGATGTTGCGCCAGCACATTGAGTATCTGCGGTGTGAAAAATGAATTGGGACCGTCGTCAAACGTCAGATAGACGCTGCGCTCTGCAATGCGATCGGCATTGTCACTCTGCCCTTCGCATATGTAGTCCAGAGGCTTCATAGTTCCGGACCGTTCCGGTCGATCAGGGTACCAGACGGCCACTCGTCCATCGAGCGTCCGATCGGCGAAACCAACACGAGTACGTCTTCCAGGCGCGTGGGCGGCAGGTCGGGATGCACATCTGGACGGGTCGACCGTACGCGAACGCCCGACACAATGTTCGCGAGGCCGGCTCTGCAGAATCTTTCGACATGGTTTCGCAGCGCGTGCCGAACCGTGCCGAAAGCGAATGGAACACCCAACTGATGGAGCACTGGGTACGCCACGCGCATCGAAAAACCGATTCCGAGCCCTTCAAGATCCGGACGAACCGCGTACAGGCCCAATTCAGCGACGATCAAGTCGACCTCGCCAACTTTGATGAAGCGCCGCAGCATGCCGATGTGAGCCGCTACCCCATGCGCGTCGTAGCCGATTGCGCGGAATTCCGGCCTCGCGCCGGCCCAACTGCGGCCGCCTTCGAATGGCTCCGCGTTGAAGGCGCCAGTCCGTCCATAGGTCTTTCGAAAAAAGTCGGAGAGTTCGACATGGTCGGCCAGTTGCAGCTCATTTTCCCAGCACAACTTCCACTCGACATTCGGACGCATGGAAGACCTCACCTTGTAGCTGTCTGGTTGAGATAAATGTCCAAGCATTGATTAAATAATTGGCGTCGCGCCAACGGGGCGTAACTTGTGGGGACCGCCGAAAGACCAAGCCGCAATGCAGATGCGACTGACTTTGTACGCCCCGCACACCAGATGATGCTCCTCAGATCCAACGCAACCATCGGAACTACCTATCTTTCCAACTTGAAGCGCTTCTATGGGACCTGCAGCAAAAACGGTAAAATCCTTTGTTTAGATGAAAGGTATCCACGCTTTGGATAACTGGGCGAATGCGTTCCATATGGCTGGTCAATTATCGTCGTCACGCTCGAGGCACTTCTGACGAAGCGCAAAGCTCACGCCCGCGGCACGCGCGGCCGTTGCCGGGCCGCGCGATTATCTCCGTAAGAGCCGAGTGGAGCTCAGACACGACGATTGATCAGAATCTGATTCGCGGGTTCAGTATCTCTTTCGTGTATCCAGCTCTGGGCTGTCCTTTGGCGGGAGTTAGGTTCGCCCAGGTTCTGAGCCTGGGGCGTTGGCCCGTTCGCCGCGCAGGCTCCTTCGCACATCGTCGAGGCCGAGAAAGAGGGGCCACACAGCTCCCCCTGTACTTTCCACCACCCGACACCAGCGCTCACCCAGGGCGCCGGCCTTGCTCACCTCAACGGATAGCGCACTCGCGCCGCTTCACGATTAAAAGAATTCTACAAGCAAGATGCCTGTTTGATCGAGAGACGTCCGCTGCCAATTCCCGCATCGCAGAGGCAGCCAATAGCGCTCGCTTTACATAGTGGTCCGGCAAGCAGCTAGATACGACAGGTGACCTCAAATGAGGCGTCTTGCATGGCTTCTACACCTGCCTGAATGCCAGAACTGCGTTCGTACCGCCCATGGCGAAGGCGTTGCTCATGGCGACGCGCACCTTGCGCTCCCGCGGCACATTGGGTGTGATGTCGAGGTCGCAAGCGGGATCTGGCTCGCGATAGTTGGCGGTCGGCGGCACGACGTCCTCTTGGATTGCCATCACGCAGGCGATCATTTCAAGCGCGCTCGCTGCGCCGAGGCAATGCGCGTGCGTGGACTTGGTGGAAGAGATGGACATCGAATAAGCGTGGTTTCCAAACACACGCTTGATCGCCGCCGTTTCAGTCTGATCATTGCTCTTGGTACCGGTGCCGTGCGCGTTGAGGTAGTCGACGTCCTCGGCATTCAGCCCGGCATCGGCAAGGCAGGCGCGCATCGCCGACGCTGGCCCCTCGACAGATGGCGCGGCAATGTGGAAGGCATCGGCGGAAAGGCCGACGCCGGCGATCTCGGCAAGAATTGTGGCACCACGCCTCGTGGCATGCTCGTAGCTTTCCAGCACGGCCATGCCCGCACCCTCGCCCAGCACCAGGCCCTTCCTATCGGCGGAGAAGGGCCGGCAGGTATCGGGTGAAAGCACGCGCATTGCTTCCCATGCTTTCAGCACGCCCCATGCGAAGGGTGCGTCGCTGCCTCCGGAAACCATTACGTCGGCCCGGCCCAGCTTGATCTGGTCCACCGCCGAGGCGATCGCATGGTTGGCCGAGGCACATGCGGAGGTCACCCCGAAGACCGGCCCGCGCAAGCCGAGGCTCAAGCTCACCTGGCCGGCGGCGGCGCTTGGCATCGTTTTGGGTACAGCGAGGATGCCAACTCGCCTCGCGCCGTCCAAAAGGAGGGCCCGGTAAGTTTCCTCCATCACATCCCAGCCCAAGCCGCCGACGCCCACTGTCGCGCCGAAGCGATGGGCATTCCCCTCGTCGCAGGAAAGTCCGGCCTGCCGCATGGCTTCGCGCGCTGCAAGCACGGCGAGCAAGCTGAAGCGGTCCATGGAGATGAGATGCCCCCGGTTGATGTCGTGCTGGGGCAGCGCCTTGATCTCAGCGCCGGTCATGCCCTCCAGGTCATGAAGCTCGGAATTGGCGATCGGGCCGATGGCGGAGCGGCCTTCGCGCATCTCTTTCCACATAGAGGCGGCCTCGGTGCCCAGTCCGCACAGGCCGCCCACTCCGGTGATAACGACGCGCCTGTCCATTCAAGCCTCCTTCGCAAGCAAGCCGCGGACGGCTTCCACGACGTCGCCGACATTCTTGAGATTGGACCAGGCATCGGCCGTGTTCATGTCGATCTTGATGCCGTAGGCCTGCTCCACATCCCAGAGGACGTCCGCCAAACCCAGCGAATCGAACCCGAGCGCGTCCAGTTCCGTGGCGATTGTTATCTCGCCGACGAATGACGCAGGCATTCCCTCACCGCTCTCCGACTCGGCGCGTTTCTTGATCAGGGCAATGACGTCCGTTGCGAATTGATCGGCCATTCTGTTTCCTGTCTTTCTTTCCCGCGTTTCGACCTGGACGCGGCTCAGTTCCTGAGGCGCGCCGCGTCGCGAAAGCCATCACGCTTGGGCAACTGACAAAGCCCAATGCTCATAAAGCCGGATCAGGTCCGGCCGGTGTGTGGCGTAGGTGCAGTATGACGATGTGAGCCGCTACACGTGCGCGTCTCCCGGTCTGTCCATAGGCTCGGAAGAAGTCGGACAGTTTGACATGGCCGGTCAGTTGCAACTCCCTTTCCCAGCACTCCACTGCCCGGTAGAGCGCATGAAAAATCTCCTTTCGGGCGGTTTCTTAAGACGCTCGCCACGCCATGAGGCAGTGGGGGCATCGGTGTCCATCAGGTGCTTCTGCCCATGCAGGATTCCAGAACATTGATGAAATCGTTTGTTTCGATGAAAGGCATCCACACTTTGGATGGTTGACCACGCTTTTCAAAGATCGTGAACTACATCTCCTCGTTGTGCTCGACGCACTCCGGACAAGTAACCTCATGGGCGCGGCATGCAGGATTAACCGAGCCCAGCCGGTCATGAGTGCGGCCTTGCCGGGTCGGGCGATAGGCAGTCATGCCCTGCCCTTCCTGCGGGTCAAGCACTCCGAAAAAACATTTCCCCCATAAATGCTAGATCTTCCGTTGCCTTTTCGCGTCACAGGCCGTCAAACGCCCGGCCGTTCACAACAGTGATCCGGCAAGTGTTTGGCTGCGCGAGACGATGCTGCAGGGAGTCGTCCTGCATGGCACTTCGCTATGATGCTGCGGTGCCGTCTAACGGCGCCTCGTGCTTGAACGCACTGAACGGCCACCGCGATCAAAATCGATGGTTCGAGGACCGTTGATCATCACCCCGCCAGCCTCGATCTTGTTTGCCGCCACGAGAGCGACACAGAGACTGCTGGTGAAGATGCCCGCCTGCCCGCTATGTTCCGGATGGTTGACCATCCCGGATGGACCCATCGAGGGTGTCAAGGCGAGCATGAGCACAGGCGCGAACAGTTCACGGGCAGGCGCGACGGTGGCCGCAAAGCAACGTCGCGCCAGCATGCGATCTCAGCAGGATCGGCACCATCCTGTCAGGGAGCAATGCGAGTGGCTGGCTTAGCCGCTGCGACGCTGCCCGGCATCGCGTTCAATTGATCTGGCGCCTTAAATGCAGGAAGGCTTCGCGGCCGGTACGAGGCGCATCCCTCCTCCGAAGCAGCACGCCCAAGTATCATCACAAGCCCCGAGCGCCCGCGTTCGGCGATGTCCAATTTCCGACAATGTCGGAATACAGTCAGATCTGCTGGATTGACTTTAAATGGTTTTCTCATTTGGCACAGCGCATGCTGGTTATCCGGAAACACGTGACCGACCAACAAGAAGTCGCATGACACAACCGAAGCCATCCATGTCTGACGGGCTGCCCAGGATACCTACTGCGACCGCGCTTGCCCGGTGACGACCGCTCCGGCTCCGCCCGTTACCGACGAGGCAAAGTGACGGATTTCCTGCGTTTCAACGACATGGAGGTGGTTGTCATTCCCGCTGGGGGACAGACTCGGCCTGTTCAAGGCATTGCGCGAAGGCGGCAAGATGACGGCCACCCGTGCGCGAACTCAAGGAGCGCAGCCTGTATCGTGTATCAGGCAAATAGGCCGTCGGTCAGTGACCTTGACACAGGGGACATGCGCAAGGTCCTGAAGTTTGATGCAGCGATAGAAGGGTGCCAATGACAACAATAGCTTACAGGAACGGAACCATGGCTGGCGACGGCCGAGCCTTGGGTTTTGACTCAGTATCCGTCGGTGAGAAAACGAAGGTGTTTCGCTTATGCGACGGCACACTCATCGGCGTTTCCTCTTCGTCCTTGGGTATTCCAAAGGCCGTTCGAGACTGGGTTGAGAAGGGCATGGATGTTTCTGATATTCCTGTGCCGCGCAACGACGACAATTTTGAATTTGAGGCGCTGATAGTGCGCAAAAATGGGGAAGCCGTATTGTTGGACGGCAATTGGCTGCCAAGTGATCCCGTGAAAGGTGAATATTATGCCATCGGGAGCGGCAAGCAGTATGCTTTGGCCGCGCTGGTTTTGGGCAAGTCAGCTAAGGAAAGCGTCGAAGTTGCCGCGAAACTCGACGTTTGGACTGGTGGCACAGTCACTGCCATAACTCACTAAACCCGCCTTTCGGCGGGAGTGTGACAGTGCGAGCGTGGAAGTAGGGCGCCACCCCGGGGCACGTCGAGCCCTGTCATGTGAGCTGGTCCATAAGCGCGCGAAAGCGTCCAGTTGTGGCCAAAAGCACGATTTGCGACAGAACCGGCCCGCTTCTATGAGTATGGGCCGCTTTTTGCGGCCAGCGTGCTTGCCATCCTGCCGCCAGTGGCCGTCGCCTTCTTCTTCCAAGGTTACCTCGTCATGAAGTAGAGCACCACGATCTTGTCGGAGAGATCGGAAGGCGGACGGCCCTTCCGTCCGCGTCGGCCAGTTCGAAAGGCGGCGCGGCCTGCTCGTCGATCGCCTGGAAGAACCTCTCCGCGCTGTCCCTCATCTTGTCGAGATCGGCGCCCGGATGGTGGGCCAGCGCGGAGGTCCCGAGGATCAGCGCCAGAAATTGAATCGCAAGCGACGGTTTCGCTTTCATGGACAATGCATTCCGGTTGGGGGCGTTCGAGGGCTCCGCGGCTAGGATTGGTCTCACTGTGTCTGCTCCCGCTCCCGGCGGCTCATCTGCCTGATAGGCGCGTTCCCGCTCGGGCCATGTGCTTTTGATGAAGGCCAGAACGGCCCGGATCTCCTCGTCGGTGAGGACATTCCCGAAGCCCGGCATGTCGCTCTGGTAGCCGCCGCCGACGACCGCGGCCGGTCCCGGCGCCGGCATGCGTCCCGAAGGCAGCGGGCTTTCCAATCGCGCTGACCTTCGCCTGGCTAAAACCGTCTTGCCTAGCGCTATCGCCGCGGCCGGGGCGCGGCCATCCGGTTGGCGAGCCAAGGCAATGTCCAGACCAATCCGAGGCCTGCCGCGGCCACGCATCGATAAGAGGACCGACGCCCTTCTCCTTTGCCGCCGCTGGAGAACAGGTATTTGATCAGCGCGGCCGTCCCGAGGACGAGCACGACGACGACAAGCAGCCACACCAGGCCCGTGCCGAACATCATCATGCCGCTCATGCATTCCATCATCGAAGCCTCCTATTCCGTGGCGTAGATGCCGCCGGTCGCGTCAGACTTTCGGATTTCGAGAATCTCGAAGGGCGCTTCCTTCGTGCCACTCATGCCGGGGGAGCCCATCGGCATGCCGGGCAGCGTCATGCCCTTTGATGTCGGGCCGCTCGGTCAAGAGCTTGTTGACCGTGCCGACCGGCACATGGCCGCTCACCACATAGCCGTCGATGAACGAGAGAAGGCAGCCATCGGCTTCCGGCGGAATGCCCTCTTCGCGGCTCATGGCGAAAAGGTCGTGAGTCGGCCTTGACGGTGATTCCTGGAAGGCCGATTCCAAGGCGAGCTGGCTTGAAGGCCGCGGTCCGGATGGTCGACTAGGCAGCTTGGTTCCACGATCGCAATGCTTGATCGCTTCATTGCAGGCCATGGGCTCTCGCCCCCTCCTTTTGCCACACGAGGCGCCAGCTCACGTGTTGTTGTTGGCGTGCGCCCCGGCAACCGCTTTCACCAGCCGCTCCAGCGATCCCGCGCGCTCCAGCTCCGCAAAGAATGATGCGGCGTGACGCTACCCAGCCGGTGCTTCTCGGCCTTCCAATTAAACTGTCTCGACGAAAGAGCCGTCTCCGTTGCTCCGGTCTCGGTGTTGAGTTCTCTAAGGCTGCGCCACACCTTGGTCCCCACGCCGGCAAATGATCTCACTATGCAGCCCGTGCTCGCACGCTCTCAAACTAATTACCGCTGCTGCAACACGCCGCCTGGCGGCCTGCACCGAAAAGCCGACAGGGGTGCATCTGAATAGCCGTGAACCCAGGTCTCAAAGACCATCCGGCGCGACGAGCGGACGCACCGCACGTGTGACACCCGCCTTGTGGGGCAGGGTTGCCTTTCTCAATCCCGGCGTTGGTCGGCGTCCCAATGAGCAGCAAGCTATTATCGGCCGCCGAATCTTAGTGGCTTCGTCGAGAGCCTCAATCAACCAAGCGGCGAAAGCCCCGCTAGAGTCTCCGCCCGCCTGTCGCTATGAAGCAGTTGCAGCCAGCGCTGCTTCAGGCGCATGAACTCGCCCGATGCAATGATTTCCGTCGCCCTGGGTCTTTCGAAGGGCACTGTTTCTATTCCCTTCTTCTTCGGCGCGCGGCTTGATGCCGACATACGGTTTCTTGACCTGCCGCCTGAACTGGCTGCCGAAGCGGGTGCCCCGCCAGCGACCCCGACAATCCCCTGTTCCGCAACTGCTGAAGAGCCGACTGCGCTCGCATCCCGATATTGCGCAACGGCACTATGCCGACATTCTGGAGACCGCAGCCGCATGAGCCTCGAGATGTTCCGCCGACCGTCGACAAAGGCGTCCTCTCGCCTGCGTCCGCCATTTGTCAGTGCTCGATCTGATTGGGGAGACGCCGGTCGTCGAACTGAAGAGATTCGATACCGGCAGGTGTCGTCGCTTCGTCAAGATCGAAAGCCAGAATCCCGGCGGATCGATCAAGGATCGCATTGCGTTGTCGATGATCGTTAATGCCGAACAGCGTGGCACGCGCGGGGCGGTACAATCATCGAAGCGACCGCTGGCAACACAGGGCTCGGCCTGGCCATCTGGCGGCACGAAGCGCGTGATCGCGTGTCCAAAAGCTGACAGCGTCAGACAAATGTCAGGTTCATTACAACCAACATCTGGGCACTGACGAGGTTTTTCGAAGCAATGGGCGCTAACTGCGCGCTGAGCGCGTTGGCATGGCTTTTGAGACTGAGTGACTGTGACTGCACTCAATGGGGCAAGACGAGCGATGCGCTCCTCCCTGAACCCGTGTGCCGTCTCTGAGAGGAAACCAGCTCGTGCAGAAACCTTTGGAAATAGCTTTGGACCGCAACGTGGTATTGCAGATGGAGTCCCCGGCTCCTTCGATTAGAGTCGAGAACTGGCTGCATGGCGAGCCCCTCACGAGCTTTGAGCCCGGCAAGTGTACATAGTCGAATTTTGGGCAACTTGGTGCGGCCCATGTGTGGACGGGATGCCCCATCTGATCCAGCTGCAGGGCGTCGCCAGGCGCACCATCTGGACAGCAGGAACTGGACTATGGGCAAGGTAACAGGCTTTCTCGAAATCGACCGGCAGGTGCACAAGTACCAGCCGGCCTCCGACCGCATCCGGCATTTCCGCGAATTCACGCTGCCGATGTCCGACAAAGAGGTCGAGAAACAGGCCGCGCGCTGCATGGATTGCGGCATTCCGTTCTGCCATGGGCCGACGGGCTGCCCGATCCACAACCAGATCCCGGACTGGAACGACCTCGTCTACAATGGCGACTGGGACAATGCGATCCGCAACCTGCATTCGACCAACAATTTCCCGGAGTTCACCGGCCGCATCTGCCCCGCACCTTGCGAGGAAGCCTGCACGCTGAACCTCGAGGACATCCCCGTCGCCATCAAGACGGTCGAGCAGGCGATCGCCGACAAGGCTTACGAGACCGGCCATATCAGGCCCTATCCGCCGGAGAAGAAGACCGGCAAGCGCGTCGCCGTCATCGGCTCCGGCCCGGCCGGCATGTCGGCTGCCCAGCAGCTCGGCCGCGCCGGCCACGACGTCCATGTCTATGAGCGCGAGAGCCGGCCCGGCGGGTTGATGCGTTACGGCATTCCCGACTTCAAGATCGAGAAGCACTATATCGACCGGCGCATCGAGCAGATGCAGGGCGAGGGCGTCACCTTCCATTGCGGCGTCAATGTCGGCGTCGACAAGCCGGTTGCCGAGCTGCTCGCCGAACATGACGCCGTGCTTTATTGCGGCGGTTCCGAAACGCCGCGCGCGGCCGGCATTCCCGGCGACGATCTCGGCGGCGTGCATGACGCGATGCCCTATCTGGTGCAGCAGAACAGGCGTGTCGGCGGCGAACCGATCCAGTCGGTGGCGTGGCCGTCGCATCCGATCCTCGCCGGCGGCCAGCATGTCGTCGTCGTCGGCGGCGGCGACACTGCCTCCGACTGCGTCGGCACCGCCTTCCGCCAGGGCGCGGTGCGCGTCACCCAGCTCGACATCCGGCCGCAGCCGCCGGAAAAGGAAGACAAGCTGTCGGTCTGGCCATACTGGGCGACCAAGATGCGCACGTCATCCTCGCAGGCCGAAGGCGCCGAGCGCGAATTCCAGGTGGCGACGCTTGAATTCATCGGCGAAAACGGCCAGCTGACCGGGGTCAAATGCTGCGAAGTCGACGAAAAGCGCAAGCCGATCGCCGGCACCGAATTCGTCATCCGCGCCGATCTCGCGTTCATCGCCATCGGCTTTGCCGGGCCGGCTGCGGCCGGAGTGGCTGGGGAATTGGAGGGTGAGATGAAGATCGCCACCGACAGCCGCCGCTCCAGGAATGTCGAGGCCAATGACCGCGACTACAGGACCAGCGTCGACAGGCTCTATGCGGCCGGCGACGTGCGTCGTGGCCAGTCGCTGGTCGTCTGGGCAATCCGCGAGGGCCGCCAGGCGGCACGCTCGATCGACGAGGCGTTGATGGGGGCGAGCGTTCTCCCGCGCTGAGCGTTTTTAGCGATTGATTGCCGTCGTGGTGTCGGTCGCGGCTGCAGCCTTGGGTGGCCAGGAGAAATCGTCGGCGCGGCCGGGCGAAGCCACGGGTGCCTTGCCCTCCACCACCAGCCTTTCGCCGGGCAGGTCCGGATCGGCCTTCGCCAGTGGTGCCGCGCCAAGCAACTCGGAGCCGCCGTCGAGCGCCGGATCGCTGAGCAGCATTGGCGCGGTGCGGTCGATGACGATGGGGGCTGCGGCCGGCGCCGGCGTCTCCACGGGAGCGCCCGCTGGCGCGGAAGCCGTAACCACGCTTCCCGGCGCGGACAGGCCGAGGATCTTCAACAGTGGTTTTTCGGTATAGAAGGCGAGCTTGCGCTTGCCTGCCTTCGAGACATTGATGCCGTCATCGGCGCGCAGCCGCACCGGTTGGCCGTTCATGTCGGGGCCGCTGGTGATGAAGGCGCCGTTCTCGTCGACGAACCCGTCCCAGACGTCGACGAATTCGCCGCCATGGCTTTCGGCCGCCTTATGGTAGATGTCGTTGAAGGCCAGCATGTCGGAGGTCATCTTCGGCACCCGGAACGCTGGCATGCCGACCCACAGGAAAGGCACTTTCGCAGTGGCGATGACCTTGCCGAGTGCATCGGTGCGACGCTCATATTCCTTGGTCCAATTCTCGGACCAAGGCTGCTCGCGCACATCCCCCACCTTCATCTGCTGACGGTCGTTGGAACCCAGCATGACGACCACGGCGGTCGGGTTTTCGGTCTCGATCAGCGATTTGATCTGTTCGGGCCAGTTGTAGAAATCATCACGCACGAAGCCGGACGAACCATTGGAGCGAGCAACGATCCTGACGCCGGGATTCTCGGCAAAGGCGGTGTCCAGGCCTTCGGCGAGGCCCGCCGCCATGAAGTCGCCGACCACCAGGACGACGCGGGCGTCCGGCGCCTTGTCTACCACCGGGGTTTCCGGCTCGGCTGGCGGGCGAGGGGCGCGGGGTTTCTTGGCCTTGGGTCTCGGTTTCGCCTGCTGGATGTCAAGCGGTGGCTCGATCCGCTCGCTGCGGCGCGGAAACAGAAGGTCGCGCAACGACCAGCCACGATTTTGCTGCTGCTCCTGCGCCATGGCCGGCGCGTGGAAGGCGCCAGCCACACAGACGGCGAGCACGACGATGGCCAGGACAAGCACCGGCACGCGACGAACAAGCCTTGCGATGCGCGCAGCCGAAGCCAACCGTTTCCTCCATCCCTTGGCGCGCTCCCGCGAAAAATCGCAGCGATTTTTTCGCGAAGAACCTTGCGCCAAACCTGATTACTACAGTGTCCTTTGCGCGCCCGGAAGGCTGCGTGACACCGCAGGTGGCTCTATTTCTGCCGGAGCCACTTCAGCACTTCCATGCTCGGATAGCCATCCTGGGTCAAGCCGGCCTTGGCCTGGAAGGCCATGATGGCAGTCTTCGAGCCGTCGCCGATCTTGCCGTCGAACTTGCCGTCATAAAGGCCATGCTGGGAAAGCCGCTTCTGCAGTTCCTGCCTTTCCTCGAAAGTGAGCTTGGTGAAAGGCCGCTTCCAGTCCTGCACGAGACCGCTGGAGCCTGCGATTTCGTCGGCAAGAAGACCGACGGCAAGCGCATATTTGTCGGCGTTGTTGTAGGCTTTGATGACCGTGAAGTTCTTGATCATCAGGAAGGCCGGCCCGCCGCGGCCGTCCGGCACCTTCAACGTCGCCTTGTCGGAGCCGTTCTTGAACGGCTTGCCGTTGGCCCTGACGACGCCGAGCGCCTGCCATTGCGACAGCGTCTTGGAACCGCCGGGAAGCTTGCCGGCAGGCAAGGCGACCTCATAGCCCCAGGTCTTGCCGGCCTGCCAGCCATTCTTCTTCAACAGGTTGGCGGAGGTCGCCAACGCATCGGGGATCGAATTCCAGATGTCGCGCTTGCCGTTGCCGTCCATGTCGACGGCATAATGCAGATAGCTGGTCGGGATGAACTGGGTGTGGCCCATGGCGCCGGCCCAGGATCCGCTCAGATGGCTTTCGTCGATATCGCCGGTCTGCAGGATCTTCAGCGCGGCGATCAGCTGGGTGCGGGCGAATTTCGCGCGCTTCGGATCGGCATAGGCCAAGGTCGCCAGCGAGCGCACGACATTGCGCATGATGTCGTCGCGCTTGAGGATCTCGCCATAGTTCGATTCCATCGACCAGATGGCCAGCAGGATGTAGCGGTCGACGCCGAACCTGGCCTCGATCCGGTCCAGCCACGGCTTCCATTTCCTGGCCATCTGCTGGCCGACGGAGACCGACTGGTCATGGACGCGGTTGTCGAAATAGTCCCAGGCAGGGGCCGTGAATTCAGGCTGCGTGCGCGCCTTTTCCAGCACCACCGGGTCAATATCCCTGATGTCCTTGAAGGCCTGGTCGTAGAGGGCGCCGGAAACACCGCTCTGCACGGCGGTGGCGCGGAAGCCGGCGACCCATTGCCGGAAACCGGCATCGGCGAAAGCGGGGCCAGGCATCAGCAGAGCGAGCGAGAGGCTGGCTGCCGCTACAATGCTGGTAAAACGTTTTGCGGCATTGCGAACGGACATCTTTTCCTCCTTCTCTGTCTCAGGAAAGACCATTCATCGCCGAACCAGGTTAGGAATTAGTTTACCATAGGTGCCACCGGGAACGAAAAGACGCCTCGAAGCTTTACCGGTGAACGTTCCCCTCAGTCGCCCAATAGTCCTCAATTCCGGCGTGAAAATGTCTTGATACGGGGATTGCGGAGCTGGCCATCAAACGGATAATTGACAGCATGAAGAGAGTTCGCAAGGCAGTCTTCCCGGTCGCCGGTCTCGGCACACGGTTTCTCCCGGCCACCAAGGCCGTCCCCAAGGAAATGCTGACCGTCGTCGACCGGCCAGTGATCCAGTATGTCGTGGATGAAGCGCGCGAGGCCGGCATCGAGCATTTCATCTTCGTCACCGGCCGCAACAAGGCCGTCATCGAGGATCATTTCGACATCCAGTTCGAGCTCTACGACACGCTGGCCCAGCGCGGCAAGGACGACCAGCTCGCTCGCCTGCAACGGCTGCAGCCGGCGCCGGGGCAGACCAGCTTCACACGCCAGCAGGTGCCGATGGGGCTCGGCCATGCCGTCTGGTGCGCCCGCGAGCTCGTCGGCGACGAGCCCTTCGCGCTTTTGCTGCCCGACATGATCATGCAGTCGGAGAAGAGCTGCATGAAGGCAATGGTCGAGCTCTACGAAGAGACCGGCAACAACATCATCGCCGTGCAGGAATGCGATCCCGCCGAAGCCCACAAATATGGCATCGTCGGCCGCGGCGAGGACACGCATCACGGCTTCCGCATCACCGAGATGGTGGAAAAGCCGAAGACCGGCACCGCGCCATCCAATCTCTACATCAACGGCCGCTACATCCTGCAGCCCGAGATCTTCAAGATCCTCGAAGGCCAGGAGAAAGGCGCCGGCAACGAGATCCAGCTCACCGACGCCATGCTGAAGCTGGAGAAGCAGCAGCCCTTCTATGGCTACCATTATCAGGGCCGCACCTTCGATTGCGGATCGCCGGAAGGCTTTGTCGAGGCCAATGTCGCCTTCGCGCTGTGGCGCAGTGACATGAACGAGAACATGGCCAGCGTGATCCGCACGCTTCTCGATGAGATAAAACCATCGGCGCGGCGCGGCGCGGCCTAAGGCAGGCACGCTGGAGACACGGCCTGACATGTCTGCTTGGCTAGATTCCTACCTCTGGACTTTCACGCCCAGGAAGATGCTGTTGGCGGTGTAGTCGCGACCCGGCAAATTGCTGGTCAGCTTTTCGGTCCTCACCCTTGTGGTCAGGCCGGCATAGCGGTTCAGCCACCATGTCAGTCCGGCCTCGGCGCTCAAGGTCAGGTCGTGGCCGTCGATGCCAATATAGTCACGCCAGTCGAGGCCCAACGCAGCATTGCCGGTGAGGTTGGCACGAATCTGGCGTTCGCCCGTCAGGCGGCCGGAATAGAGGATGTCGCCGCTTTCGTTAGCGGTGGTCGTGGGCTCGACTGTGGTCTTGCCGGTCAGGCCGATCGTCGTGCCGCGCTCCGGCGACCATTTGAGGTCGGCATTGACGGTCGCACCCGAAATCGCCTCCAGGTTTTTGTCGTCGATCGCTTCCCTGAGCCAGCCAGCCGAGAATTCACCCGATAGCTTCTCACCCATGTCGAGCGCAAGACCGGCGCGGGCGCCGAGCCGCGTCGACGAGCGCTCGAAGCCTTCGTTGTCGATGCGTTGGTCATAGGCCCGGCGGCCGACCTCGATTTCGGTGAAGGGGGTTATGGCGGGGGAGATCTCGTAGCCGGTCCGCAAGGTCGCGGTGTAGAGCGTGGAGTCTTGATCCTTCTGCGACAGCGAGGTGCCGTTTGAAAGCTTGGCGTCGCCATAGAAGTCGTGCGAGACCGCGCCGGTCAACGTGTACTGCATCTTGCCGACGTGTTTTTCGACGGCCAGGCTGCCGTCGACGGTCTGCCGCAGCGGCTGCTTGCTGACACCTGCAATGGCGTCCGGCGCCGACGCCGATTCCGGCACCGCCTCGTAGCCGAGCTTGGCGATGGCGCGCAATTCATTATCGAGGTCGACATTGAGCTGGCCTTCGATGCGCCCTTGCTCGTTGTGAACCGGGTAACCGGAGACGGTCTCGCGAAACAGGCCATAGCCGTCGATCGTGGCGGAGTTCTCGCGCCAGTCGGAGGCGGCGGAAAAACGCAGCGCCGTCTCGGACAACAGTGCCGACTTGCCGGCACTGCTCGAATCGCCGTTCGACGTGGCGGTCAGGCCCTGTTCGATCGTCGGCCGGATGACGAAGGAGCCCCATTTGACGCCGGTGGCGGCGAACGGATCATCCTCCGGCTTCTTTTTCTGGCCTTCGATGGCGTCCGTGCGCTCTGCACCTGGGTCGAGCTTCTGCTTGTCGGCGCTGTCGATGGTGAGGGCGCGGCGGTTGGCCGTCTCCTGATCGGTATCTGCACCATCGGTGGCGTCCGTCGTGGAGGCGGTCGTTGAAGCAGTGGTGTCGGTGTCTGCCGCCGTCGGCTTCTTCTTCTTTTTCGACTTGTCCGCAGCCTTGTCCTTGGCCTGGTCAGCCGCGTTCTGCCCGGCGGTCGATGAGCGGCGGCGAGGCTTGGGCGGTGCCGGAGTGTCGGCGGAGGTGTCGTCGGTGGCTGCCGGCGGGTCGAAAACGCTGCCGGCGGCAGTTGCGTCACCGGTGTCCGTGTCGTCAGGCACGGCGCCGGCGCTGGCCGGCAGATAGGTACGGGCCGGCGCATTGTCTTGCGCCGCATTGGTCGGCGCCTGACCTTGCGCTGCCAAAGCGAGTTGTCTCGCCTTGCGCTGCTGGTCGGACAGGATCGCCGATTCCGAAACTTCGCCGCGCAGTTCCGTTTCCTGCGCATGGAGCGCCGTTGGGCGCAGCAGGGCAGACATGCTGGTCGCCAGCAGCAAGGCGCAGACCGCCTTGCCCTTTCGTCCACTCGATTTTTCTGGCTGGACCCCGGACATCGCCACCACTGCTTGCGCGGCGCACGCGCGCCATACTTACCGAACCGTAAATGGGGATGGTTAACGGAGGGTTGAGGCGGGGCTCGTCAGCCGCTTGAAGCGCTGATTTCCAAAGGGATTCATGCCGCGCGCGTTAAGCTTTTGTTTTCACGCCTGTCGTTGTCGCAAACCACCGCACACGTTCGGACGACATGCCTGAGGCCATTTCTGTTGGACAGCGCGCCGGCAAAGCGCTAATCGCATCAGCCATGCATGCGGGATCCCTGGATAAGAAGCCTTTGGACAGGCAAGCCTCTATCGCTTCGGCGCTGAGGACGGTGGCAACCGAACAGGCGGGGGTCGCGGCCCTTGCCGACGCCCTCGAGAATGGATTGGCCGGGCCTTTTGCCCAGGCCGTCGACATGATCTCGAGGATTGAAGGGCGGCTCATCGTCACCGGTGTCGGCAAAAGCGGCCATATCGGATCGAAGATCGCGGCGACACTGGCCTCGACCGGCACTCCAGCCTTCTTTGTCCATCCCGCGGAAGCCAATCACGGCGATCTCGGCATGATCGCCAGGGACGACGCCATCATCGCCATGTCGTGGTCGGGCGAGAGCAAGGAACTGATGGGCATCGTTGCCTATTCCAGGCGCTTCTCCATTCCGTTGATCGCCATAACCGCCGGAGAGACATCGGCGCTGGCGCGGGCCGCCGACGTCGTGCTGCTGCTGCCGCGCACGCCGGAGGCCTGCCCGCACGGCCTGGCGCCGACGACATCGACGTTGCTGCAACTGGTGATGGGCGACGCACTGGCGATTGCCCTGCTCGAAGCCCGCGGTTTCACGCCGGATCATTTCCGCACCTTCCATCCGGGCGGCCAGCTCGGCGCCAACCTGACGCAGATCCGCGAGATCATGCATGTCGGCGACAGGCTGCCGCTGGTGGTTACGGGCACCGGCATGCAGGACGCGATCCTGGAACTGTCGCGCAAGGGATTTGGCTGCGTGGCGATCACCGACGCCGACGGTGCGCTGGTCGGCATCATCACCGATGGTGACATCCGCCGTCACATCGGCAGCAATCTGCTGGCGATGACGGTGGATCAGGTGATGACAAGAGGACCGAAGACGGCGACGCCGGACACGCTGGTGGCAACGGCCCTGCAGACGATCAACAATTCAGCCATCACCAGTCTGATGGTGGTGGAGGGCCGGAAACCAGTCGGCCTCATCCATCTGCATGATCTCTTGCGTATCGGCGCCGCCTAAGGTGGGCTGATATTAGGCTGATGCCGGCCTGACCTGAATCTCACACATCCTCAACGGCGTACGCTCAGACCGCCTCAACGGTCAGTTCCAGATCCGTGTCGGCCGCACCCGTCACGCGCACCTGCGTGCCGGCCGGCAGGTCCGGGCCGGAGACACGCCACAGCGTGTCGCCCAGCTTGATGCGGCCACGGCCGTCCCGGATCGGTTCGGCAAGTGTCGCCATGCGGCCGACCATCTGCGCGCCGCGCCGGTTGAGCAGCGGCTGGTCGGTTGGGTCGTTGCGACTGCCGACCAGTTTCTTGCCGACATAGGCCGAGACCAGCGATAGCGCCAGGAAGGCGAGGACCTGAACCTGCCAGGTCCAGAAGCCGGCGTCCCAGATCAGCAGCGACACCGCGCCGATGATCAGGGCGGCGATGCCGATCCACAGCATGAAGATACCCGGCGCGATGATTTCCATCACCAGCAGGACGAAGCCGAGAACCATCCAGTTCCACGGTCCGAGTTCGGAAATGATGCGGTCGATCATGGCTTATGATCTCAGTTCTCGCTCGGGCGCACGACCGGCGGGCGTGCGACCTGCCTCTGCGAGCCGGTGGTGCCTTCGCTGCGGAAGACTTCCTTGGCGATCTCGCCAATGCCGCCGAGCGAGCCGATCAGCGACGATGCCTCGAAGGGCATCAGCACGATCTTGCTGTTGGTGGCCGTGCCGATCCTGCCAAGCGCTTCGGTGTATTTCAGCGCCACGAAGTAGTTCAGCGCCTGCACGTCGCCCTTGGATATTGCTTCCGACACCACCTGGGTGGCGCGGGCTTCCGCCTCAGCCGAACGTTCGCGCGCCTCGGCGTCGCGGAAGGCGGCTTCCTTGCGGCCCTCGGCCTCGAGGATCTGCGACTGCTTGAGGCCTTCGGCGGCGAGGATCTGCGCGCGCTTGTTGCGTTCTGCCGTCATCTGCCGGCCCATCGATTCGATGAGGTTGGCCGGTGGGTTGATGTCCTTGATCTCGACGCGGGTGATCTTGATGCCCCACGGATGCGCCGCCTCATCGACGACACGCAGCAGGCGCTCGTTGATGGCGTCGCGGTTCGACAACAGCTCGTCGAGGTCCATCGAACCCATGACGGTACGGATGTTGGTCATCGTCAGGTTGAGGATGGCGTTCTGCAGGCCGGCGACCTGGTAGGCAGCCTGCGCCGCGTTGAGGATCTGGAAAAAGGCGATACCGTCGACACCGACAATGGCGTTGTCGCGGGTGATGATTTCCTGGCTCGGAACGTCGAGCACCTGCTCCATCATGTTCATCTTGGCGCCGATGCGGTCGACGAACGGGAAAATGAAATTGAGGCCTGGGCTCAGTGTCTTGGTGTAACGGCCAAAGCGCTCCACCGTATAGTTGTAGCCTTGCGGGATTGTCCTGATGCCTTTGATCAGAAGCACCAATACCAGAAGGGCAAGTGCACCAACCGCAATATCGAAACCACTGAAATCCATTTGGCTCTCCCTCAGACGAAGGCCGCACAAGCCATTCTCGCGCGGCCGACTTCACCAAAGACTTAAGTGTGTTTCAGATGCGTTACAATCAGGTGATGATGGATTGTTTGTGGTTTTGCACTCAGCGGTTGAAGGCAAACAGCCTTGCATCCGTGTCGTCTCGCCCGTCGATCGAGGCCGAGACAATCTCGGAAGCGATCTGCGAGAAGGTGATTCCGTTGCCGCCATAGCCCATCACCGCATGGATGCGCGGGTGGCGGGGAATGGCGCCGATATAGGGCAGCCCGGTGGTCGTGGTGCCGAACGAACCGGTCCAGGCGAATTCAGGCCAGGTGTCGAGATGCGGAAATAGCTGGCCGAGCTTCTCGGCGATGCGCGCGCTCTTGTCGCCGATCAGCGCGTCGCGCTGCGCCTCGTCGACAAAATCCTCGTCCTCGCCGCCGCAGACGACCCTGCCGTCGGCTGTCGCGCGCATATAGAGATAGGGGTCCGACGCCTCCCAAATGAAGGCCGCCTGTGGCCAGATATTTCGCGATTGCGGGCGTGTCGCAATCGCCCATGTCGAGATGATCCGGTGGGCCGCGGCCGGCACGATGTCGACCAACTCGTAGCCGGTGGCCAGAACAACGTGTTGCGCGGTTATGGTCGGTCCATCCCTGGTCGCGACGACAACCTCGTCGGCGCTGTCCTCGATCGCTGTGGCTTCGAGGGGGGCGTAGAAGCGTGCCTTGCGGTCCAGGGTCTTGAGCAATAGCCCGGCCGTCAGCTTGCGTGGGTCGAGTGCGATGTTGCCATGGCTGAGAATGCCGCCGTCGCGGTCGATGCCGAATGTCTCCGCCAGCGGCGCTGGTGTGAGATAGGTCGCGCCGATGCCGGCTAGCCGACGCGCCTCGACCTCGTCGCGCAGTTCCGACGGACCGAGCATCGTGCCGGCCAGATAGAGCGACGGCGTGCGGCTCGGGCCACATTTTATGCCGAGTTCGGCAATGCGGGCGGCGAGGTTGGAGACGGCGAGCCGCGAGCGCCGCCAGGCCTGTTCTGCCGCGACTTTGCCGATCATCTTCGAGAGCGTCGAAAGCGGCTGGTCGATTTCGAATTGCACCAGCGCGGTGGTGGCCGACGTGGATCCTTCCAGCGGGCCGCGGCGGTCGATGCAGATCACCGCATGGCCGTTCGCCGTCAGCGCCTCGGCCATCATGGCGCCGCTGATGCCCATGCCGATGATGAGCACATCCGTCTTGACGTCCCACGTCAGATTGTCCGTCGGCACCGCGGGCGCGCGATAGGCGGACCAGACGGGCCGGCCAGTTCTGAGGTCGAGTTTGCGTGGCATCGAATTCTCCGGAGGGCGCGCCTCAACGCCCCGGAGCGGGCGTTGTTCCGGTTCAGAGCGGCTCACCGCCTCACGGAAGCGGCGAGCCGCTCTGACTCTTGTTTGAAGCAATTCCGGACGGAAAACCGTTTCACACTTTTCCTGGAATTACTCTAGACCCAGCCGGACAGTTCGCGCCGCACCATCGCCTCGATCACCGCCATGCCCTCGGCGCTGTCGTTGAGGCAAGGGATGTGGGCGAAGTTCTTGCCGCCGGCATGATGGAAGGTTTCGGCCGCCTCGCGGCCGATCTCGTCCAGCGTCTCGATGCAGTCTACGGAAAAACCGGGATTAACGATGGCGATCGATTTCACGCCGTCCTGCGCGAGTTTCTCGACCGTCTTGTCGGTATAGGGCTGCAGCCATTCCTGCGCGCCGAAGCGCGACTGGAAGGTGATGATTAGTTTCTTGTCATCCCAGCCGAGCCGTTCGCGCAACAGCCGCGTCGTCTTCTGGCAGTGGCAATGATAGGGATCGCCCTTCTCGAAATAGGGCTTTGGAATGCCGTGATAGGAGGTGATGACAACCTCTGGCTCGAAATCCAGTGTCGTCAGATGTTGTTCGATCGAACGCGCCAGCGCTTCGATGTAGACCGGTTCGTCATAGTAGGGCGGCACGCTGCGGATCGCCGGCGCTCGGCGCATCTTCATCAAGGCGCGAAAAAGCTGATCGTTGGCGGTGGCGGTGGTGGTCGCCGAATATTGCGGATAGAGCGGGAACGAAAGAATGCGGTCGCAACCCTGTTCGACCAGTTTCTTGGTCACGCTCTCGGTCGAAGGATTGCCATAGCGCATCGCCCAGTCGACGACGACATCGGGCAGGTCGCGCAGGGCTTCGGCCAGCTTCTCGCCCTGGGCGCGGGTGTAGGTACGCAAAGGCGACTCGTTCTTCTCTCGGTTCCAGATCCGGGCATAATTGGCGCCCGACTTCTTGGGCCGTGTGGTGAGCACTAGGCCGTAGAGGATCGGATACCAGATCGCCCTGTTGAGCTCGATGACGCGTGGATCGGACAGGAATTCACGCAGATAGCGCCACATCGGCTTGAAGTCGGTACCATCCGGCGTGCCGAGGTTGACCAGCATGACGCCGATCTTGCCCGCCTTGACCGGCGGATGTCCTGCCGGCAGAGGGCCGAGCGCCTTTGCGGTTTTGGCATCGACAGGGGTGGAAAGCGTCATAAGGGTTCTCCGGGAGACGCGAACCTAAACTTCTTGCGCGCGCTTTCAATGCAGCGTCTGGCCGCACCTTAGCTCGAAAACAGGAAACCCGCCCGGTTTCCCGGGCGGGTGTCATTCTTGAAAAGGTGAAGCGACCTTACTTCGCCGGGATGGTCAGCGTGGCGCCAAGCTTAAGCTGGTGGGGCCTTTGACGCTTGTTGGCCTCATAGATTAGTTTCCACTTCGTCGCGTCCCCATAAGCCTTCTTGGCCAGATCCCAATAGGTATCGCCGGCAACGATGACATGGCTGGCTTCGGCTGGGGCGGCCTCCGCAGGCTTTGCCGGTTCTGCAGGTGCGGGCGCCGGAGCCGGGGCTGCTTCGGCTGGTTTTGCAGGTTCAGCCGGTGCCGGTGCGGCCGGCGGGGCTGGCGCTGTCTCTGTCGATATGGCCGGCGGTGTGTTGGCGATATCACCCGAGTTGGCAGGCAGTTCAGGCATTGCCGGCGCCGCATCGGCTGGCTTGGCGGCTTCAGCGGGTGCGGGCGCCGGGGTCGCCGGAGCGGCTTCCGCCGGCTTGGCCGGTTCGGCCGCGGGCGCCGCCGCGACGGTCGCTGCGATTTCAGTGATGCGGCCGTCGAGCTTCGGCGCGTAGGGCCGGTGGGCGCCGAGATAGTCGGCAACCACCTGTTCGAGGCCCGGACCGTAGTCGTAGGCATTCTTGGCCTTGTCGGCGAAGACCTTGTAGCCGTCGCCGCCCTGGCGGACATAATTGTTGGTGGCGACCAGATAGTCCTTGTCCGGGTTGAGCGGCGTCCAGGCGCCGCCTTCCATGACCTCCACCGACTTGACGCGGCCGGCATTGGGCGCGACGGATTTGTCGAAGGAATATTTCAGGCCGGCGACCTGCGGGAAACGTCCGGCGCCGTCCTCGATCTGGCTGAGGCCATTCTCGAGGCCGGCCACCAGGTCCTTGCCGGAAATCTGGAAGGTTGCCAGCGTGTTCTGGAACGGCAGCACGGTCAGCACCTCGCCCATGGTCACGGTGCCCTTGTCGATCGAGGCGCGCAGGCCGCCGCCATTGGAGATGACGATCTCGACGCCCTGTCCCTTGACGCGGTCGAGGATGGCGTCGGAGACTAGGTTGCCCATCGCGCATTCGCGGGCGCGGCAGCTCTCGCGGCTGCCGTCGATCACGTCGGAGGTCTCCGCCACTTCCTTGTTCTTCAGCGCCTCGATCGGCGCGCCAAGCTCCTTGATGCGGGCGAGCACGGCCGGGTCGGGCGCGATCGACTTGTCGAGATAGATCGGGTCGCCGCTGGCCGATTTGACGACGCCATTGTCGTCGAACACCACCTTGAACTCGCCGAGATATTTCGAATAGGACGCCGCCTGCACGACCGGCACCTTGTAACCGTCCGGGTTGTCGACCATCGTCGGATAGGGGCCTTCCGCCTTGGGGTCGGTGTTCGACAGCAGCGAATGGCTGTGGC
>NZ_RZRQ01000270.1:0-7895 GCF_003997785.1 Mesorhizobium sp. M7D.F.Ca.US.004.01.2.1
GTGGTGTTCACCGGCAAGAAGTTCACCGACAAGGTCTATTACTGGCACACCGGCCACCCAGGCGGCATCAAGGAGCGCACCGCGCGCCAGCTGCTCGAGGGTCGTTTCCCCGAGCGTGTCGTCGAGAAGGCCGTTGAGCGCATGGTCCCGCGTGGCCCGCTCGGCCGTCGCCAGATGAAGAACCTGCGCGTCTATGCAGGTGCCGAGCATCCGCATGTCGCCCAGCAGCCCGTTGTACTCGACGTGGCCAAGCTGAACGCCAAGAACAAGAAGGTCGCATAAGATGGCTGAGCTTTCCTCGCTCGCAGAACTGGGCGCCGCCACCGGCAACACCAACACCCAGCCGGCAGCCCCCGTCCACGTCCAGAAGCTCGACAAGTCGGGCCGCGCCTATGCCACCGGCAAGCGCAAGAACGCCATTGCGCGCGTCTGGGTGAAGCCGGGTTCCGGCAAGATCATCGTCAACGACAAGGAATTCGCGACCTATTTCGCGCGTCCGGTCCTGCAGATGATCCTCAACCAGCCGATCATCGCCTCCAACCGCGCCGGCCAGTACGACATCGTCGCGACCGTTGTCGGCGGCGGTCTCTCCGGCCAGGCCGGCGCCGTGCGCCACGGCATCTCCAAGGCGCTGACCTACTACGAGCCGACGCTGCGCGCCGTGCTCAAGAAGGGTGGCTTCCTGACCCGCGACAGCCGCGTCGTCGAGCGCAAGAAGTACGGCAAGGCCAAGGCCCGTCGTTCGTTCCAGTTCTCGAAGCGCTAAGCGCTCCGAAATTCAGACAATCGAAAGGCCGCCTCCGGGCGGCCTTTTTGTTTGCGGCTCGGCAAGGAGGTAGAAGAGCGCGGCACCCTACCTCCCTTCGATGAGGAGGTCGGCGCGCAGCGCCGGTTGGGGTGATGGCGCCGGGGCGGCAATGCCTGGCGGCAGACCTCAAGGCCTGCCGGCCTTGATGAAATCAATAAACGCTCGCAGCGGGGCTGGCACCAGGCGCCGGCCGGGATAGTAGAGGAACGGCCCGGGAAAACTCGGCCACCACGGTTCGAGAATGGGCTCAAGGGCGCCGCTTTCGAAGTAAGGGCGGAGCCAGCCCTCGAAGAGGCCGATGATGCCGGTGCCGGCGATGGCCGCGTCGACGGCAAGATCGGTCGCCCCGCCGATCCGCACGATCAATGGCCCCGTCGGATCGACCCGCACCACCTCGCCGTCGCGCTCGAATTCCCAAGGCAGCATTGCACCGCTGGCAAAGCGCCCGCGCACACAAGAATGGCCAAGCAGGTCGCTCGGGTGTTGCGGCCGTCCGTGGCGATCAAGATAGGCAGGGCTGGCGGCGGTGGCGAAATGCTGCACGCGCGGTCCGATCGGCACCGCGATCATGTCCTGTTCCAGCCGCTCGTCATAGCGGATGCCGGCGTCGCACCCGGCTGCCAGCACGTCGACAAAGTTCTCGTCGGCGATCACCTCCAGCCGGATACCGGGATAGGCAGTGAGGAAACCCGGCACGATGTCGGGCAATATCAGCCGCGCGGCGCTGACCGGCACATTGAGACGCAACGAGCCCGCCGGCCTGTCGCGAAAGCCGTTCACCACGTCCAGCGCCGCCTCCACCTCCGACAGCGCCGGGCCGAGCCGTTCCAGCAGGCTGAGACCTGCCTCGGTCGGCACGACACTGCGCGTCGTGCGGTTGAACAGCCTGACGCCGAGCTGCACTTCCAGGCGACGCACCGCCTCACTCAAGCCCGAAGCGCTGCCGCCGCTGGCACGCGCGCCATCGCGAAAGCCGCCGGCGCGCGCCACCGCAACGAAGGCGTTCAGATCACTGAGATCCATCATTGTTCGCCATTCCGCACAGCCTGTGTGGATTGTACCTGATTATCACGAGGTTGAGCAACGCCTATCTCTGCCTCCTCAAAAGGAGATCAAGCATGTCCAATATTCAACAGGCCGGCACCTTCACCCTTGGCAGCCACAGCGTGAAGCGGCTCGGCTACGGTGCCATGCAACTCGCCGGACCCGGCGTGTTCGGGCCGCCCAAAGACCGTGACGCGGCATTGGCAGTGCTGCGCGAGGCCATTGCGCAAGGCGTCGACCACATCGATACCAGCGATTTCTATGGGCCGCACGTCACCAACCGGCTGATCCGCGAGGCCCTGGCACCCTACAAGGACGATCTGGTCATCGTCACCAAGATCGGCGCCCGGCGCGGCACGGATGGATCGTGGCTGCCGGCCTTTTCTCCCGAAGCGCTGACCCAGGCGGTGCACGACAATCTCAGCAATCTCGGGCTCGAGGTGCTTGATGTGGTCAATTTGCGCATCATGTTCGATACCCATGGTCCAGCCGAGGGATCGATCGAAGCCCCGCTCGCTGTGCTGGCCGGGCTTCAACAACAGGGCCTGGTCCGGCACATCGGGCTGAGCAACGTGACGTCGGCGCAGATAGCCGAAGGACGCCGGATCGCCGAGATCGTCTGCGTGCAGAACCAGTACAATCTGGCACATCGCGACGACGACGCCCTAATCGACGACCTTGCCCGCGACGGCATTGCCTATGTGCCGTTCTTCCCGCTCGGCGGCTTCAATCCACTGCAATCTTCCACCCTGTCGAAAGTCGCAGCGCGCCTCGGCGCCACACCCATGCAGGTCGCGCTCGCCTGGCTGCTGCGCCGCGCGCCCAACATCCTGCTGATCCCCGGCACATCGTCGGTCGGGCATCTCAGGGAAAACCTAGCGGCGGGTGAACTCGAATTGCCACAGGATGTGCTCAGCGAACTGGACGGCGTGGCGCTGGCGGCTTGAAGCTAGCCAATCTCCCCCCTCGTGGGGGAGATTGGCTGCCGCAGCCGCCGCTTAGTTGATACTCGCCGTATTCGCCGGCTCAGCCGGCCGCGCCTCATCAGCATAAGGCACGCGAAAACCGTTCGCCGCCAGCCAGTCGATGGCCGCCTTCGGCTCGTCGGTCTGGATGATGGTGGCGCCCCGATCAGCCCAAAAACCCCAGCTTTCGCGCGGCAGGCTGGCTTGCACTGCCAGTTCGTCGCCGCGGCCGCCAGCCAGGAAGCCGCCCGGCTTGTTGACGATGGCGTAGGTGTCGGCCCAGATGTGCCAGTTGCCCCTCACCGCGGCCGCGCGCATGCGCGTGCTGAACAGTGGTCCGCCGGTCTCGGTCAATTTCTCGGCGCCTGCCCGCCAGTTGATCAGCTCGATCGCACGCGGCGAAAAGGCACCGTCGACCGTCTCGGCGAAACCGGCATCATGCACCGCGTCGTCGGCGATGATGGGCATGAACTGGAAGCCGCCGCCGATGGCGCCCATGGCGGCCTTGACCGCGGAAATCCGCTGTGAATTCCACAGGTTCTCCTTGACGATGACCTGCTCGGCCATGCCGAGGTCGCGGGCGACCGCGATCATGCCTGGGAGGTCGCCGACTTCGAGCTTGTTGTCGAGATTGATGAGGATCCTGTCCCTGGTCGCCATGAGCATCTCGCGCAGCGTCGAGACTGTCTCGTCGGTGACAGCGCCGGTGCCCTCAATCACAAGCCTGCAGGTCTTGAGCTCGGCCAGCGTGTATTTGACCACCTCGCCCTTGCAGGTCGTGGTGCGGTCGAGCCAGCTGTCATGCATGACGACGAACTCACCGTCCTTCGAGCGCCGGATGTCGACCTCGACGATCTCGGCGCCCATGGCGATCGAACCTTCCACAGCGGCAATCGAATTCTCCGCATAAAGCGTCTTGCCAGCCTGCATGCTACCGGCGCGATGCGCGGCCACCATGACGTGGTCGCGCCACTGGTTGGCATGCTCGAAGCGGTCGAGGATCTGTCTGGCGCGGGTTTCGCCGGCCAAGGCTTGGCCAGAGGCAGCCGCCAAGGCCGCGGAAAACAGAAGGCTCAGCCAAAGGGTCCGCATCGAGAATCGCTCCTTGCCGGATCGAAACCCGGATAGGCGATGCCCGTGACATCTGGGTGAACGAAGCCGGCTAGCGGATTTCTGGTTTGAGCATGATCTCTGGACAAACGGTTTCCGTTTGTCCGAGAAAACCGGCTTCCACTTTTCGGGATCATGCTCGCAAAAGCTCTCCTCAGATGCGTTTCGAGAGCCGGCGGAACCACGCCATGGCCGGCATCTCGACGAAACGCCAGGTGATCCAGGATGCGGCGATGGTGGCGGCGAGCATGACGACGATCGCCACCGCTCCCGTCCAGCCGGCGCCGAAGCCGGTGGCAGGCTGGCCGCGCAGCATGAAGTCGCCAATCAGGCCGAGGCCGAGTTTGCGCTCGACGAGCCCAGCGACGTTGATCAGGCGCGCCTGGACGAAGATGTGGACCATGTAGATCGAATAGGACAGCGCGCCGAGCGTCAACATGAACGGGGCTCTCAGCAAGGCGCTGATCCAGCCGCCTTCATGGGCGAACAGAAACAGCGCCAGCGCGAACACCAGGGGTGCCGCGATGCCGAAATCATTGCCGCCGGCCAGCGAAACAAAAAGCACGATGACGGCCACCATGACGATTTCGGCAAGGGTCCAGTCCATCCGTGGGCCGCTTCTGGCGAGGACCTGTCGTGCCCCTGCAATGGAATCATGCTGAAACCAGGCCAGCAAGGCGCCGAGCGAGAAGCCGTACAGGCAGCGGATGAAGCCGAAATCGAAGGACACATCCATATGATGGGTCGAGAAGCCGAGCAGGAACAGCGGCGCGGTGACGGCGGCGGCAACGAACCATATCCAGGCGCGTGCGCCAGCGACGAAGACTACGCCAGCGAACAGGAGATAGGCGAAGAACTCGGCCGAAATGCTCCAGCTTGGGGCATTCCAGGTCAATTGATCCTCGAAGCCGACACCCTGCAGCAGGAGAAGATTGGCAAGCAGACTCCTAGGGTCGAAGCCGCCGGTGAAGGGAGCAGCACCGGTGCCATGCAGTTGCGGCAACATCAGGCGCAGCAGCTCGAAGCCGGCAAAGGCGGCAAGCATGAGCAGATGCAGCGGGTAGATGCGACCGAAACGGACCAGGGCGAAGCGAGCAACCTGTTCCGGCTGATTGAGCCGATCGCCGTAGCTGCTGGCAATGACGAAACCGGACAGAACGAAGAAGAAATCGACGAAGAGATAGGACGAACCGATGAAGGCGCTTTGCGAAACCGTCGAACCGGTCGGGAAGTGAAACAGTGCCACCAGAAGCGCACAGATACCGCGCCACGAATCAAGGACCAGGAAGCGTTCACCGGCGATCGTACCGGTGTGGGTCGACACCGCGGCACGGGGAGGATTAAGAAACGCGGCCTGCGTCATGATGATACAAATCCTGTCTTGCCGTGGCACTCGCGCAGCGCCACTCCGTCTCGCCAAGCTGTGACTGGCATCTTCCGTGCCGGTTCTGTAGTTGTTGCACCCCGATGAAAAACGAGGATCCGTAATGGCGAACAACAACATCGACAACGCCTTCACCGCCCGTTCCAAAACGGGCGCCGCATTCGAGCCGACCTACTCCGGCGCACTGTCATTCATGCGGCGCAAATACACCAAGGACGTGAAGGGCGCGGATGCGGTGGTGTGGGGTATTCCCTTCGATGCCGCCGTCACCAACCGGCCCGGCGCCCGCTTCGGGCCGCAGGCGATTCGCCGCGCCTCGGCGATCCTCGACAACGACCCGCAATATCCGTTCTCACGCGATCTGTTCGAGCATCTGGCGGTCGTCGACTATGGCGATTGCCTGCTCGACTCGGGCAACCACCAGAAGACGCCCGGCACGATCGAGCGCGAAGCGGCGAAGATCCTCAAATCCGGCGCCTTCCTGCTGACGCTCGGCGGCGACCATTTCGTCACCTGGCCGCTGCTCAAGGCGCATGCCGCCATCCATGGGCCGCTCGCTTTGGTGCAATTCGACGCCCATCAGGATACCTGGCCGGACGACGGCAAGCGCATCGACCACGGATCCTTCGTCGGCCGCGCCGTCAAGGAAGGCATCATCGATCCCGACCGGTCGATCCAGATCGGCATCCGCACCCATGCGCCCGACACGTTCGGCATCAAGATCCTCTACGGTCATGAAATCGAGGAGATGCGGGCGTCCGACATCGCCTACGCCATCGTCGACCGCACCGGCGGCAAGAAGACCTATCTCACCTTCGACATCGACTGCCTCGATCCGGCCTATGCGCCGGGAACCGGCACGCCGGTTGCCGGCGGGCCGTCCTCGGCGAAGATCCTTTCGACGCTGCGCCAGCTCAACCAGATCGATATTGTCGGCGCCGATGTCGTAGAGGTTGCGCCGGCCTATGATCACGCCGATATAACGGCGATCGCCGGCTCCATGGTGGCCATGCAATATCTCGGCCTGCTGGCGGAGCGAAAGGCACGGCTTGAAGAGCTGAACAACGGCCATCACAACGGTGCCGCAGTGAACCACGGTAACGGCATATAGTCCTAGAATATCAGGGAATTTGATCAATCCATGAAACCGAAAATCTTCATCGACGGCGAACACGGCACCACCGGCCTGCAGATCCGGGCGCTGCTTGCCGAGCGCGGCGACCTGGAAATCATCTCGGTTCCCGCCGAGCGCCGCAAGGAAACGGCGGCGCGCGCCGAGCTCCTCAATGCCGCCGATGTCGCGATCCTGTGCCTGCCCGACGATGCGGCGAAGGAAAGCGTCTCGCTGATCGCCAACGACACCACCAAGGTCATCGATGCGTCGACCGCGCATCGCGTGGCGGAAGGCTGGGCGTATGGTTTCGCCGAGATGGACAAGACGCAGGCGAAGACGATTGCCTCGGCAAAACGCGTCGCCAACCCCGGCTGCTGGCCGCAAGGACCGATCGCAACGCTGCGGCCGCTGGTCACCGCCGGCCTGCTGCCGGCGGATTTCCCGATCACCGTCAACGGCATTTCGGGCTATTCGGGCGGCGGACGGCCGATGATCGAGGACTATGTCGCCAAGGGCGAGGACGCCTCGGAATTCCTGCCCTACGGCCTTACCCTGCAGCACAAGCACGTGCCGGAATTGAGGGCCTATGCCAGGCTGTCGCATGATCCGATCATGCAGCCGGCGGTCGGCAATTTCGCGCAAGGTATGATCACCGTCGTGCCGTTGCAGCTTGGTGGCCTCGACCATGTGCCGACCGGTGCGGAACTGCATGCGGCGATTGCCGACCATTTCGCCACCATCAAGGGCGGCGTGGTCGAGGTGGCGCCCTACGCGCATTCGGAGCGGATGCCGGAGATCGATCCGGAGATCTACAACGGCACCAACCGGATGAAGGTCTATGTCTTCGCCAACGACAAACGGGCGCAGGCCCTGCTGCTGGCGGTCTATGACAATCTCGGCAAGGGCGCCTCGGGCGCTGCCGTCCAGAACATGGACCTGATGCTCGGCCTCTGATGGACGCGCCAGCCTTTCCAGTGCGCTGGAAGGTCAGCGCGCCCGAACTCATTGCCGAGACCTTTTCGAGCCGCATCTGGAAGGTTTTGCGCGAAGACGGCTCGCCGGCGATCGTCAAGGCACTCCAGCCTTTCGATGATATCGCCGACGAGTTGCGCGGAGAGCATTACCTCGCCTGGCGGCGCGGCGAAGGCGCGGTGCGCCTGCTCGGTCGCGACGACCACAGCATGCTGCTCGAATATGCCGGTGAAACTCTTCTGCAGCAGGTGCTCGACGAACAGGGCGACTTTGCGGCGACCGCAATTGCGGCCGACGTGATGGCAAAACTGTTTTCGCCTGGGAAAGACCCCTTCCCGCCCGATCTTCAACCGCTGAGGGAACGGTTCGCCAGCCTGTTCAGGAAAGCCGCATCCGATCGCGACGCCGGCCATGACAGCCTCTATGTCGAGGCCGCCGTCGTTGCCGATCGGTTGCTGGCCAATCCGCATGATATCAGGCCCCTGCATGGCGACCTGC
>NZ_RZRQ01000271.1:0-7888 GCF_003997785.1 Mesorhizobium sp. M7D.F.Ca.US.004.01.2.1
GAATTTAACCGCGAATCGAATACGCTGTGTTCGAAGTCGAATGCCGCCGCCGTCACCGCGATCGGGCTGGAACTGAAGGCGGTGGTCGACCAGTTTCGTGAACAGATCCAGAATCTGGAGTAGCCGATGGTTGCCAAGGATTTGGGGTCCCGCATTCGCCGCCGGGGCCTGATGCTCGTCCTGTCGTCGCCATCCGGCGCCGGCAAGTCGACGATCGCGCGCAATCTTCTGGAAAGCGATTCCAGCCTCGAACTGTCGGTCTCGGTCACCACCAGACCGCGCCGCGGCAGCGAGATCGAGGGCGTCCACTACCATTTTAGGACGATGCGCGAGTTCGAGCGGCTGCGCGATTCCGACGCGCTGCTTGAATGGGCCGAGGTGCACGGCAATTGCTATGCGACCCCGCGCGAACCGGCTGAACTGGCGCTGTCGGAAGGGCGCGACATGCTGTTCGACATCGACTGGCAAGGTGCCCAGCAGCTCAAGGAGAAGATGCGCGCCGACATCGTCTCGATCTTCATCCTGCCGCCATCGATGAAGGAATTGAAGGCGCGGCTGAAGCGCCGCGCCGAAGACCAGGAAGCGGTGATCGAAACGCGGTTGAAAAACGCCCGCAACGAGATCGAGCACTGGAAGGAATATGATTTCGTCATCGTCAATGACGACCTCGACCGCGCCTTCGCCGAAGTGCGCGGCATCGTCGTCGCCGAGCGGCTAAGACGTGATCGTCGGCCAGGCCTGTTCGATTTCGTCTCGGGACTGTTGGACGAGAAGACTGGCTGAACCGGCTACGGTGTGGCAGCCGGGTAGTTGGATAGACGCATGCTATCGGCCGGCGTCAGATGTTCGACGATCTGCACGATGTCGGTCCATTCGATCTCAGCATAGTGCTCTCGCATTCCGGACAGCATGACATCCTTTGGCCACTCGCTTTGCCGCCCGACAAAGGCGGCAGCTTTTCGACAACGGCATCTCCGTACAGCGCGTAACCCACACAATGGCTGTCGACGTGGCGTCACCATCGCAGACATAGCGCATGTAACCCGGCACGATCGTCGTTTCGCGCCAGCGTATGGTGGACGTCTTTTGCCCCGCCACAACAAGCGGGAAAAGTCGAGGCACCACCCCAAGTTCCTGCATGTCAGCCCTCATGCCGCATTGGTCAGCCGCACGAATTCCTCGACGCTGAGCGTCTCGGCGCGGCGCGTCGGATCGATGCCGGCGCGTTCGAGCAGGGCCTCGCCGCCGAGGCTCTTCACGCTTTGCCGCAGCATCTTGCGACGTTGGCCGAAGGCGGCTTCGGTGACGCGTCCGAGTTTTTTCACCTCGGCGGGCAGAGGGGTCAGGCGCGGCACCAGATGCACCACCGAGGAGGTGACCTTTGGCGGCGGCGTGAATGCCTGTGGCGGTACGTCGAAGGCGATCCTCGCCTCCGTCCGCCAGCCGGCAAGAACCCCCAGCCGGCCATAGCTGTCGCTGCCAGCGGGTGCGACGATGCGCTCGGCTACCTCGCGCTGGAACATCAAAGTCATCGAGGTGTAGAAGGGCGGCCAATCGCTGACCGTCAACCAGCGCACCAGCAACTCCGTGCCGATGTTGTAGGGCAGGTTGGCCACGATCTTTACCGGGCCGCCGTCCCCGGCCGCTCGACTGGCAAGTGCCGCGAAATCCGTCTTCAGCGCATCGCCGGACACAACCTCCAGTCGGCCGGGATAATGATCGGACACTTCGGCAAGGGCAGCCAGGCAGCGTTCGTCACGCTCGATGGCGATGACGTGACGCGCCCCGTTGGAGAGCAAGGCGCGGGTCAGCCCGCCGGGACCGGGACCGACCTCGATCACGGTTGCATCGGACAAGTCGCCGGCGGTGCGGGCGATCTTGCCGGTGAGGTTCAGGTCGAGCAGGAAATTCTGGCCGAGCGCCTTCTTTGCCTGCAGGCCATGACGCTCGATCACTTCGCGCAGCGGCGGCAGCCCGTCGATGCTCATGCCTGCGGTCTCATGCGGCAACTGCCTTCGTGTTTGTGTCGGCCAGCTGTCGGGCAAGCTTCAATGCTGCGATCAGGCTGTCGGGCCGCGCCACGCCCTTGCCGGCGATGTCGAAGGCGGTGCCGTGGTCGGGCGAGGTGCGGATGAAGGGCAGGCCGAGCGTGACATTGACCGCCTCGTCGAAGGCCAGCGCCTTGGCCGGGATCAGTGCCTGGTCGTGATACATGCAAAGGGCTGCGTCGTAGCCCGCCCGTGCCCGGGCGTGGAACAACGTGTCGGCCGGCAGCGGACCGAAAGCGTCGATCCCTTCGGCACGCAGGATGTCGACCGCCGGGCGCACGATCCGCTCGTCCTCGAGGCCCATGGCGCCGCCTTCACCGGCATGCGGATTGAGCCCGGCAACGGCGAGCCTCGGCCGGGCGATGCCGAAGCGGCCGATGAGGTCGGCGGCGGTGATGCGCGCAGTGGCGACGATCAGTTCGGTGGTCAGTGCCTTCGGCACCTCGGCCAGCGCGATGTGGATGGTGACGGGAACGGTGCGCAGGTCGGGGCCTGCCAGCATCATCACCGGCATCGCTTGGACGCCGCTGTGCCGGGCCGCCAGATGTGCCAGATACTCTGTGTGGCCGGGAAAGCGAAAGCCGGCATCGTAGAGCGGCTTCTTGGCGATAGGGCAGGTGACGACGGCCGAGGCTTCGCCGGCGAGGCAGTCGGCGACGGCGCGGTCGATGGCTTCGATGGTGGCGGCCGCATTGGCCGGGTCGGGTCGGCCAGGGCTGTCGATGCAGCGGGTGGTCAGTGGAACGATCGGCAAGGCGCGGGCAAAGACTTGCGCCGCTTGCGCCGATGTCGTTTCGACGACCGGCAGCGAAATGCCGAGGAGACGCGCCCGGGAGGCGATCAGCGCCGGATCGGCGAGCAGATAGAAGGGAGGCAGGGCGGCAGCCTCGCGCGCCATGAAGGCAGCGATGGCGATCTCCGGCCCGATGCCGGACGGATCGCCGGCGCTCAGCGCGAGCACAGCCACGGTGCTGCCCACGTCAGCGCTTGACGATGCGGGCTTTCGCCTTCAGCTCGTCGACATATTTCTTGCTGAGTTCGTCGGCGTTCTTGTCACCGGAGCTTTCGCCCTGGAACACCATCTGCGCGACCTTGTCGTCGGACACTTCGCGCGACGAGCAGATGCCGATGAATTCGACGCCGCGTTCGGTTTCGCGCGTGACGGTGGCGCCGCCGACCTTGGTAGCCTTGATCTGCTCGGCCCAGTCCGGCGGCAGTTGCGGCGCCAGCACCCGGCCCAGATCGCGAACGGTGACGTCGATCAGGCCCTTGGCGAATTCGCGCGTCGTGTTGCAGCCGCTGAAGCGGGCGCGCATGGCGTCGGCCTCGCGCTTGCGTTTGCCCAGCGTCGCGCTGCGTTCTGCCGCCGGCACCACGAAGATGACCTGCTGCAGCATGTACTCGGTGGCGCTCGGCTTGGATCCGCCTTTTTCGAGCATCTTCCTGACAATATCCTGTTCGCTGACGGCACCGGTACCGTCGCCGGAACGGTAGCGCGCGCTCAAGGCCTGGTTCCAGGCCATCTGGGCGCGGATGAATTCCTTGAAGTGGCCCTTGGTGACGCCCGACTTCTCCATGACGCCGTCGAGCTGGCTGAGCTGCATCTTGTTGCTTGACGCAAAGCGCTGATACGCCGCTTCGACCTGAGCGTCGCTGATGCGGATGCCAAGCCGCTTGGCCTCGGCCATGCGCAGCGTCTGGTCGATCATTTCCTGGCCGGCGTCACCCTTCTTGCGCTGCAGCTTCAGGAAGGCGGCGCGATGGGCGATGTCGCCGGTGGTGACCGGAATGTCGTTGACGACGTATTTGATCTCGCTGGCGAAAGCCGGTGGCGTCATCACGGTGATCGACACGCACGTCGCCGCCACAAGCAGCGCAAAACCTGCTGAAAAGAGGTATTTCCTCATCGTTGGCATCCCAATTCTATCCCGGCTCCGCCCAATTTTTATCTTTTCAGGTGCGCGAAATCCGTGCCAGCCCTATGCGGCGAAACGATGTCGCCGATTGTTACTGGATCGTGTCGACGCCACTGCTCGACGAGCCGAAATCGCCGAGGGTGCGGAACGACAGATTGAAGCCGATGGTCTGCGACACCTCCCTGGTGTTCAGGTCACGCGACTGCGAGTAGGTCATCAAATAGGTGAAGCAGGAATCATTGTAGGCGAAGCCGACGCCGTCCCTGACCAACAGGCTTTCCTGCAGGTCGTAGGTTCCGGTGCCGAAGACGCGCCAGTTCTCGGCGAGATGCGTCGATGCACCGAGCGTGACTTCGTGGCGGTCGGTCGTGAAACCGTAGAGCGGCTGGGCCTGGATGAAGGCGTATTTGGCGCTCAGCGACACCGGCAGGCCGGAATAGGCGGCCTTCACCTCGGCGCGGCGGATCTCAAAGCTCTGTTCGTCAAAACGGCCGCTGACCGAGGCCGCGAAGCCGTTGGGGCTGTTGATGCCGAACAGGCCGACATAGTCGGACTTGGTCGTGTCGAGACCTGAATAGGCGCCAACATTGACCAGATCCGGAGCCGCGAAGGAATTCTCGCCGCCGATCTGATAGGATTGGCCGAAAATGGCATTGGTGCCCCAGCCATTGTTGTACGAGCCGGAATAGCGGAAGCCGACATTGGCGCGCGAACCGCCTTCGACGCGGTCGTAGCCGGAGAACTTGTCGCGTTCGAACAAGGTGGTCGCGTCGAACACCATGCTTTGGGCGTCTTCGTTGGGAACGGCCAGACCGCCGACATACTGCTCGTTCGGGCGCATGAAGACCTGCGCCATCGGTTCGATCACATGGCTGGATCCGCTCGCCATGGAAAACAGCACCGGCCAACGCATCTCGAGGCCTGCGGTTGCCATGTAACGGGCAAATGACGAGCGCATATCGTCCTGCTCGCCCAAATTCGTTGCCATCTGGTTGATGGCGGCGAGCGAGGCCGACGATGCGTTCAGGTAGTCCACATCGCCCTGCAGTGCCAGCAACGGCGTCAGCACCAGCCCGCCATCGGTGACGAAGCTCCGCTTCCACTCGGCCTCGGCGGTGAGGCGGCCCGATTCGCCTTCGATGCCACGGACACGCTGCGTGCCTGAACCAGGTACGTAAGGGGTGAAGTAGGTCTGGTCGAGATCGTCGCGGCTGATAACCCGCGAGTTGACATTGAGCGACAGCTGGCCGCCAGCCACCGATACGTCGGGAATATAGGCGTAGTCGAGCGACGGCAGCACCCAGGGCTGCTGTCCGCTTCGCGCAGAGATGTTGTCGTTGGGTGTATCTTCCTGCACTTCGAAGTGCATGGCGCGCAGGTCGAAATAGTTGCGGCCGTTGAGACCTGTCAAATAGACCGACGACTGGTGGACGCTGCCATTGTACTTGTCGATGTTATAGGTGTTCGAGAAGTTCTTGTCGGTCTGCAGCAGCACATCCCAGCCGAAATTCCAGCGCGGATTGATGGCGAACTGGCCCTGCGTGCCCATCATGCCACGGAATTTGTTGGGATCGCCCGCTGCGCCCGAATCGACATTGTGGCCAGCGGTGCTGGGGAAGGCAGTCGTGTCGAGGAAGGCATCGGGATCCTGCTGATGGATTCCGGCGATCTTCAAACTGTACTGGCCATTGTTGAAGCGCTGGCGCCATTCGGCCTCACCGAGGAAGCCCTGCTTGGTGTAGCCGGAGCCGGTGACGGTCAGGTCGTAAGTCGGTGACAATGCGAAATAATAGGGAATTTTTACGCCGACACCGAGATCGCTCTTGTAGACGATGCTGGGGATCAGGAAGCCGCTCTTGCGCTTCACCGTCGGGTCGGCAATCTCGAATGCAGGCAGATAGGCGAGCGGGAAACCGAAGAACTCGAAATTCGCATTCTCGAAGCGAACCGTCTTCTTCTCGCCGTTCCAGATGATCTTCCTGGCCTTGACGCGCCAGGTCGGCGCTTTGTCGGGCTTGTCCTCGCACGGTTCGCAGGCGGTGTAGACGCCATTGTGGAACGTGGTCAGGACGCCGCCCATGCGCTCGGCGCTTTCGGCGGCGAAATAGGCCTTGTCGATGGTTTCGACACGCAATGCGTTGACGAAGCCGTCGGCGAAGTCATCGGTGATGTCGATATGTTCCGAATTGATCTTGGTGCCGTCGCTGTTGACGACTTCGACATTGCCGCTCGCAACCATCCGCTTGGTGTTGCGGTTGTATTCGACCCGCTGGGCGACAAGGCGATTGCCACCATAGTCGATCTGCACGCCACCGACGGCGGTCACCGTCTGATTTTCGTTGTTGTAGACCAGCGTATCGGCAGCGAGCAGCATCTGCGAGCCTGACGGAACCGATGTCGCCATGTCACCGACATCCTGCGCGAACGCCGGCATCGGGACGACGCATGCAAGCACGCACGCCAAGGCGGTCGCCGCATAGAGGCGCGCCAAACGGGCCTGCCTGTTGCTGGGCAAAAACGCCTCCCTCACTAGCCGTCTTCCTTGTATAGCAGGAAAGTCACCCCGAAGAACATAGCCACTACGACCGGCACCCATGCGGCTACGACAGTCGGCACGAATCCCGCCACGCCGAATGCCTTCACCAGCACCGAAACGACATAAAGCAGAAAGCCGGCGATGATGCCACCCAGAATCATCGTTGCCGACTGCCCCATCCTAGCAAATCGCATTGAAACCGTTGCCGCAATCAGCGTCATGGCGACGAGAAGGAACGGCAACGCCACCAGCGAATCAAACTGCATGGCAAAGGCATTTGCCTTGAGGCCGAAGGAGCGGGCAACCTCGATCTTTCCCGGCAGATCATAGAAAGGGATGGTTTCGGGGCGCGCCAGCCGCTCTTGCACGAATTCGGGCTTCAGATTGGTCGGCACGCGATCGGTTGTCGATGCCTGGATCGTGCCGTTCTGGAATGTCTTGACGTTCTGCAATTCCCAATAGCCGTCGCGAAGGAAGGCGCGCGCGGCGTCCTTGCGCTCGACGATGTTGCCTTGCGGGTCGAGAATGAAAAAGACGACATCGGCCATCTCCAGGCCCTGATTGAGGATGGCCCGCGCACCGATGATGGTGTCCCCCGAACTGGTTTTCTGCCGAATCCAGGGCGCGGCATCGGCTGAAACCGTGTTCGATTTGCCGGAACGCAGCTGGGTTTCGATCTGCTCGGACCAGGAGAATGCGTGCGCGGCGAGCGGATTGATGACGCCAACCGACAAGACGCCGAACAGCAAGGCTCCGATGCAGCATGGCAACAGGAACTGCCAGGCGGAAACGCCCGCGGAACGCGCGATGACCAGTTCGTAGCGCCGGTTGAGCGACACCAGCGTCGCCATCGCCGAGAACAGACCGACAAACGGCACCGTCTGCAGCATGATCATCGGCATTCGGAGCCCCGAAATGGCCACTGCCGTTCCGTAGGTGAAGCCGGGCAGGCCGGTGGTGCGGCCGGAGAGTTCGGTGAAATCGATCAGGAACACCAGCGCCAGGAGGCCGATGAAGAACCAGATGGTGATCGTCACATAGCGGAAGAAGAAATAGCGGCCCAGCGTCCAGCCCATCAGCTGACCCCTTGCCCTGAAGTGCCGCGTCTGGACAAACGCAGTTTGAGAGCGTTCCAGCTGTCACCGGTGCGCGTGGCGAAATTTGTCATCCAGTCGGCCCAGGCCACCGGCAGTTCCATGGTCCGGTTGGAGACGATGAACCAGATCGCCACCGCGGAAGCCACGATCGGCACGCCATAGACCATATAGGCATATTGCGGGATCTCATCGGCTTTGCTGGCGGCAAAAAAGCCCAGCCAACGCACGAACAGCGATATCCCGATGGCCGTGATCAGCGGATTGACGCGTGCCTCGCGGTGCGAGCGCGCG
>NZ_RZRQ01000272.1:0-7861 GCF_003997785.1 Mesorhizobium sp. M7D.F.Ca.US.004.01.2.1
TTCGAACATCAGGTCGACCGCTCCCTTGAAGTCGGCAACATCGCCCTTGCCATGTGCCGAGCCGGAAAACAGGCCGGGAGCAATGCGGTCCCCCAGCCATCCGGTCAGGCCGGCGAGCAGGACGATGAGTGGGAACGGCACATTCAAGGCATAGATGGCGATGAACGCCGCGACCGCTATCGACATCATGACGCGGTTCTTGAGGGCGCGCCGTCCGATCCGGATCACCGCCTCGATGACGATGGCAAGCACCGCCGCCTTCACCCCGAAAAACAGCGCCGCGACGAGAGGCATGTCGCCATAGAGGACGTAGAGGCTGCTCAAGGCGAGCATGACGAGCGCACCCGGCACGACGAACAGGATGCCTGCGACAAGGCCACCGATCGTCCTGTGCAGCAGCCAGCCGATGTAGATGGCAAGTTGCTGGGCTTCCGGGCCAGGCAGCAGCATGCAGTAATTCAGCGCGTGCAGGAAACGCTGCTCGCCGATCCAGCGCCTCTCCTCCACCAGTTCCTTGTGCATCAAGGCGATCTGCCCGGCAGGCCCGCCGAAGCTGAGCAATCCGATCTTCGCCCAGACTTTCGTGGCTTCCGTAAAGGTTGGTGCAGCCGGCATCGGGACCTTTCCTGCTGTATCTACCGGGGCAAGAGCGCTCATGTCGGTTTACCTACAGCGGGCCAGTTGTGCGTTTCTTCGGTGGCGTCGCGACACCAGCGGAAGAACGCATCGTAGAGCAGCATGCCTGCTTCCAGTTGTTCCAGATCGTCGCGGAACATCCGCGAGAGACCAAGCGAGGCAGCCAGAAAGCCGGCCGCCTGGGGCACAAGGTCGAGGCTTGCGGTGTCGGCCGCGCGCACGATTGCGGCAAGGCGATCGAGCGCCTCGGATTCCAGCCCGAACTCCTCGATCATGGTGTCGAAGGTGCAACGCTCGCCTCGATGGCTCCAGAACACATTGTCGATGTCGAAAGGCGCGGCCTGAAAACGGTCGGCCACAGCCAGTACTTCAGCGGGTTCGACAAACAGGAACACCGCGTCGGGGTCGAGGAAACGCCGGATCAGCCATGGGCAAGCGATGCGGTCGACCTTCGGGCGTGATCGCGTCACCCAGACGGTGGCGCCCTTTTCATTACGTGGCGGCATCTTTTCGGTGCGAACCAGAAGCCCCCCGGCATCGCGCCAGGCCTCAAACCCGCCTTCAAGGGATTCGGCTGATATCCCCTCATGGCGCAACCATGCGGCGACGCCTTGCGAAAGCTTTTGCCCCTTCTGGCAGACGACGGCCACCGGCTTGCCGGCGAACCCGGCGGCCCAGGTCGAAACGGTTTTGAAATCGCGCCGGCACGAAGCCGGCAACAGGCGCGGATCGGCCTCGAAATCGTCATCGACGCGGACATCGATGATGACAGGCGCACCCGGCAGGCCGATCAGACGGGACAGTTGCGATACAGTGATAGCAGTTGTTGACGGCATGGCGTCCACCTCCTGGAAGAGAAGCTTGGACGCGAACGTTGGGCTGACGCCTCACGGGGTCGTCGCGATGCACCCCTTGTCATCATGGTGGATACAACGCGCGGGCTTGTCAAGGATGGTGACGGGCTCGACCTATTGGTCGGGACTGGCGACCTGACTGATCAAGCCGCCAGTTGTCGATGCGTGTCAGTGATTGTCCCTGGGAACACCGCTTGTGTGCGCGACATCCTGATATTTCACCGCTGGCTTCAGCACCATTCCCTCTGAAAACTGCGCAACCATGCCACGCTGGATCTCCTGCCAGGGCGTCTGGTGCTTGGGATAGTGATAGCCGCCATTGTTCTGCAGTTCGGCGCGGCGCCGGGTGATCTCGTCGTCGGTGACGAGTATATCGGCCGTGCCCTTGCGCAGGTCGATGCGGACACGGTCGCCCGTCTTGAGCAGAGCCAATCCGCCGCCGATGGCGGCTTCCGGCGAGGCGTTGAGGATCGACGGCGAGCCCGACGTGCCCGACTGGCGGCCGTCACCGATGCAGGCAAGCGCGTGGATGCCCTTCTTGATGAGGTAGGCCGGCGGCTGCATGTTGACGACCTCGGCACCGCCGGGATAGCCGACCGGACCAGCGCCGCGCATGAACAGGATGGTGTGTTCGTCGATGCCTTGCGCCGGGTCGTCGATGCGAGCGTGGTAATCCTCCGGCCCATCGAAAACCATGGCGTTGCCTTCGAAAGCCTCTGGATCCTTGGGATTGGACAAATAGCGTTCGCGGAATTCCGGCGATATGCCGCTGGTCTTCATGATCGCCGAATCGAACAGATTGCCCCTGAGGTTGATGAAGCCTGCATTGGCCTTCAGCGGCTTGGCGACAGAGCGGATGACGTCGGGGTTTTCGTTGGCGACGCCCTCGCTATTCTCACCGATCGACTTGCCGTTGACGGTGGGTGCGCCGGGATGCGGCAACAGCCCGCCCTTCATCAGTTCGGCGATGACCGCCGGCACGCCGCCGGCATGATGGTAGTCCTCGCCGAGGTATTCGCCCGTCGGCTGCAAATTGACCAGCAGCGGCACATTGAGGCCGACCGTCTGCCAGTCGTCATTGTCGAGCTTGACTCCAAGGTGTCGGGCGATGGCGTTGAGATGGATAGGCGCGTTGGTCGAGCCGCCAATGGCCGAATTGACGACGATGGCGTTCTCGAAAGCCTCTCTCGTCATGATATCGGACGGCTTCAGATCCTCATGCACCATCTCGACGATGCGTTTTCCGGTCTCATAGGAAATCTGGCCGCGCTCGCGGTAGGGGGCGGGAATGGCGGCCGAGCCCGGCAACTGCATGCCAAGCGCCTCGGCCAGCGAGTTCATCGTGGTGGCGGTGCCCATGGTGTTGCAATAGCCGGTGGACGGCGCCGAGGACGCGACGATGTCCATGAACTCGTCGTAGCCGATCTCGCCGGCCGAAAGCCGCTGGCGCGATTCCCAGACGATGGTGCCGGAGCCGGTGCGCTTGCCCTTGTGCCAGCCATTGAGCATCGGGCCGACCGACAGGGCGATGGCCGGGATGTTGACCGTGGCCGCCGCCATCAGCAGCGCCGGCGTGGTCTTGTCGCAACCGATGGTCAACACGACGCCGTCGAGCGGATAGCCGTAGAGCACCTCGACCAGGCTGAGATAGGCAAGGTTGCGGTCGAGTGCTGCGGTCGGGCGCTTGCCGGTCTCCTGGATCGGATGGCAGGGGAATTCGAACGGAATGCCGCCCATCGAGACGATGCCTTCGCGCACGCGCTTGGCGAGTTCGATATGGTGGCGGTTACACGGCGAAAGATCGGAGCCGGTCTGGGCGATGCCGATCAGCGGCTTGCCGGACATCAGTTCAGCGCGCGTCAGGCCGTAATTCAGGTAGCGCTCCAGATAGAGCGCCGTCATGCCCGGATTGTCGGGATTGTCGAACCACTCCTGCGAGCGAAATTTTTTCTTGGTGGTGGGGGCGCCTGCCATCGTGGTCTCCGTATTTGTAAGACAAATCGATATGGCAACGCGCGTAAGCAGGCAAGAGGGCGTGCGGTCGCAACCGGACTTTGGTGTGATAGACACGCACCCTGCCGTGCGTTAGGGCTTCAGGCAGTCTTGTCCGGGAGGTTTTCATGGCTTTGGTGATCGAAGGCGAGGAACGCATTGCCGCACCCCTGCAAAAAGTGTGGGAAGCGCTGAACGATCCCGAGGTCTTGAGGGCGACCATTCCCGGCTGCCAGAGCCTTGAGATGAAGTCGCCGACCGAAATGGCGGCGACCGTGGTGGTGAAGATCGGGCCGATCAAGGCGACGTTCAATGGCGAGGTGACGCTGAAGAATCTGAAGCCGCCGCACTCCTACACCATCCAGGGCGAAGGCAAGGGCGGCATTGCCGGCTTCGCCAAGGGCGGCGCCGACGTGACGCTGACCGAAGATGGACCGGATACCACGGTGTTGAAATACGCCGCCAAGGCCGATGTCGGCGGCAAGATCGCCCAGCTTGGCAGCCGGCTGATCGAATCGACCTCGAAGAAACTGGCCGGGCAGTTTTTTTCCAGCTTCGGCGAGAAGGTAGGCGCGGCCTAGGCTGCAGAGCGGCGGTGCCTACCGAACAAAAAGCTATTCGAACACAATGCTCGGCACGGCGGCGGCAGCCGCACCACGCTCTTCGTTGACCCGGTCCCAGACCTTCGAAGCGATGTCGCGGTAGATTTTCGCCTCGGCGCCGTCGGGCTTCGAGACGACAACCGGCGTGCCGGCGTCCGAGCTTTCGCGAATGCCCATCTCGAGCGGCACTTCGCCAAGGAAGGTGACGCCGAGACGCTCGGCCTCGCGGCGCGCGCCGCCATGACCGAAGATATCGTAGCGCTTGCCGGTATCCGGGGCGATGAAATAGCTCATGTTTTCGACGATGCCGAGCAACGGCACGTCGACCTTCTTGAACATGTTGAGGCCTTTTCGCGCGTCGATCAGAGCCAGATCCTGCGGCGTCGAGACGATGACGGCGCCAGCCAGCGGCACCTGCTGGGCCATGGTCAGCTGCGCGTCGCCGGTGCCGGGCGGCATGTCGACGACGAGCACGTCGAGCCGGCCCCACTCGACCTCGCGCAGCATCTGCGTCAGCGCCGACATCACCATCGGTCCGCGCCAGATCATCGGCGTTTCCTCATCGACGAGGAAGCCCATCGACATCACCTTCAGGCCGTAATTCTCCATCGGTTTCAGGATCTTGCCGTCGACGGTCTGCGGCCGGCCGTGGATGTTGAGCAGCCGTGGCATCGACGGACCGTAAATATCGGCATCGAGCACGCCGACGCGCAGGCCATTGGCGACGAGGCCAAGCGCGATGTTGACGGCGGTGGTCGACTTGCCGACGCCACCCTTGCCGGAGGCGACCGCGATGATTGCCTCGATGCCGGGCACGCCACGTTTGCCCGAGCTGTGTGAAGCGGGAGCATGGGGAGCGGCACGTGGCGCGGCCGCGGGCGGAGCGGGCCTGGGAGCGGGGCGCGACGGAACCGGCGCCTCCATGCCGCCGCCCTTCTTCTCGGCCGTCAGCGCGACGACGGCGCCGGCGACGCCGGGAATCGCCTTGACGACGCGTTCGGCGGCGGCACGCAGCGGTTCCATTTCCTGGGCACGGGCGGCGGGAACGGTAATCGAGAAGAAGACCTTCCCGTCAGCGATGAAAATCTCCGAAACCATGCCGAGGTCGACAATGTTGCCGGTGAAATCCGGCCCGTTGACCGTCTTCAGACGCTCGGTGACGATTTCCTTGGTGACGGACATGGCAGTTTTTCCTTACGCAGCTTGCGCCTGAGATAATGCAGTTTCCGGACAGAACCAAGCCGTGGAGCAATGGCTGCCTTGGCGTGCCCGGAAAAACGATGGGGTCCGTCGGATTTCATCAGCATCAAACGTCTTCCAGATGATCGAGTGCCGGTGCGGCCGTCAATCAGGCCAGCCGACAGTCGTCAAACAGTCGAAGAGACCTATTTCAACGACCAGCACAGGACCGACAATCAAGAGAAGGAGGCGACCATGCTCGCAAACAGCAACGCAACGGCCAATCTGGCGGTAAAGGACCTGGCAAGGGCCAAGGCTTTCTATGAGGGAACACTTGGCCTGAAACAGGTGCACGATGAGGGCGGCGAACTGATCGTGTACAAAAGCGGCGACACCACCCTCAACGTCTATCATTCCCAATTTGCCGGAACCAACAAGGCAACGGCGGTGACCTGGATGGTTGGCGACGAGATCGGCAACGTTGTCAAGGAACTGAAGTCGAAGGGCGTCACCTTCGAGCACTATGAGATGCCCGGCCTGACGCTGGAGGGCGACGTCCATGTCGGTTACGGCATGAAGGTCGCATGGTTCAAGGATCCCGACGGCAACATCCTGAACCTGGTGGACAAATAGGTTGTTTCGTATTTCGGGGAGGCGGCGCACGCATGATCTGTGCGGGCACTCCTCGCTTGTTTTCCTGGAACCGGTGACTCGCGCCAACCGTTTGTTTTACCGCATTTATGCGGGCGCCAAAATGCTCTAGCTTCCGTCCATGATCGACAAGCTGGAATTCTTCATCGCGCTGGCCAGGGAAGAGCATTTCGGCCGGGCGGCGGAAGTGTGCGGCGTCACCCAGCCGACGCTGTCGGCCGGAATCAAGCAGTTGGAGGGCCAGCTTGGTGTCATGCTGGTTCTGCGCGGCTCGCGCTTCCAGGGACTGACGCCGGAGGGCAAACAGGTGCTGGTGTGGGCGCGCCGCATCGTCGGCGACACCCGCACGATGCGCGAGGAAATGCGGGCGGCGCGCCACGGACTTTCCGGACGCATCCGCATCGCCGCCATTCCGACCGCACTGGCCATGGTCGCACGGCTGACGACACCGTTTCGGGCAAAACACCCGGGCGTCACCTTCTCGGTGCTGTCGCGCACGTCGATCGAGGTGCTGTCGCTGCTCGGCAATTTCGACATCGACGCCGGCATCACCTATCTCGACAACGAGCCGCTGGGGCGGGTGACCAGCGTGCCGCTCTATGACGAGCGCTATCAACTGATCACCGCGATGGGAAATCCCTATTCCGACCGCGACAAAGTGACATGGGCGGAGCTCTCAAGCCTGCCGCTGTGCCTTTTGACGCCGGACATGCAGAACCGCCGCATCATCGACCAGCATCTGGCCGAAGCCGGCGTGCAGGTGCGACCAACGCTGGAATCCAATTCGATGATCGTGCTGTTTTCCCACATCCGCACTGGCAAATGGTCGTCGATCATGCCGCTCAACCTCGCGGAAACATTCGGTTTTTCCGAGCCGATACGAGCCATTCCGATCGTCGAACCCGACGCCAGCCACACGGTCGGCCTGGTGGCGACACCGCGCGAACCGCACACGCCGCTGGTCTCGGCGCTGCTAGACGAGGCGATGGCGCTGGCGGACGATTTCCACGCCAACCGTTGAGTTAGACAAGGTTGGCTGATGACAGTCGATAGAAGACTTCTATCGTCCAACGAAACCGCTTTATTGATTTCGGAGGTTTTCTTCGATTTCTTAAGCACTTAGCGATAAAGCGGCACAGGCATGTCGTTGCTCCAAAACCACTTAATGTTTTTGGGCGATACGCATGGACCGCTACGATAGGGAGGGCGCTGCATGCCAATGCAGCCTGCAAGTACCGAGATCACGTCGCGCACGGCCGCGATCATCCAGGAGCTGAAGGGCCTTGAAGGCCCGCTGCTGCCGATCCTTCACGGCATCCAGGAAGAGTTCGGCCATGTGCCGCACGATGCGCTGCCTGTCATCGCCGAAGCATTGAACATTTCCCGGGCCGAGGTGCACGGCGTCGTCACCTTCTACCATGATTACCGCAGCCATCCGGCAGGCCGGCATGTGCTGAAGCTTTGTCAGGCGGAATCCTGCCAGTCGATGGGTTCGGACGCCGTCGCCGCCAAACTGAAACAGTTGCTGGGCATCGGCTTCCATGAGACGACCCGCGACGGTTCGGTCACGCTGGAGCCAGTCTATTGTCTCGGCCTGTGCGCCTGTTCGCCCGCCGCAATGCTCGATGGCCAAGTGATCGGGCGGCTCGATGATGAAAAGCTCGATGAGATCGTTGCCGAGGTGCGCTCATGATCCCGCGTATCTACATTCCCGGCGATTCCGGCGCACTGGCGCTTGGCGCCGAAAAGGTCGCCAAGGCGATTGCCAGTGAACTCGCCGAGCGCGGCATCGAGGCCAAGATCGTGCGCAACGGATCGCGCGGCGCCTATTTCCTCGAACCGATGGTCGAAGTTGCGACAGCCAACGGCCGCGTCGCCTACGGGCCGGTGAAAACCTCCGACGTCAAAAGCCTGTTCGACAGCGGCTTCCTCACGGGCGGCCATCAC
>NZ_RZRQ01000273.1:0-7804 GCF_003997785.1 Mesorhizobium sp. M7D.F.Ca.US.004.01.2.1
GCCCGAGCCGATCGGCGTCGTCGCCGCGCTCGTGCCGTGGAATTCGCAGCTCTTCCTGTCCGCCGTCAAGCTCGGGCCTGATCGTCACTTCCATATCCGCCTTGTCGATGGGGACGAACGCGCCTTCGTTCTTGTCGGCCAACCCGCCATAGTAGCGGTAGTAGTCGCCGACATAGGCGATCTGGGCGCGGGTCTCGCGGATGATCTTGCCGGTGTCGCGCGTCTCGAGTTCCGCCAGCCGGTCGGCATTGGCGACGACGAGATCACCGAGCAGCACCAGGAGCTTGCCGCGCGCCGTTGCCGTCATCGCTGCCCATGGGCCGGAGCGCAGCGCAAGGTGGGCGGCTTCGACGGCGCGATCGACGTCATCGGATGACGCAGCAGGCATCCTGGCCCATGCCGTGCCGGTCGACGGGTCGATGCTGTCGAAGGTCGCTGCCGCATCCTCGAAGCTGCCGTCGATATAGTTCCTGAATTGAGCGGTGCTCATCGCGATCCCGCTTTCGGTTCGGCAAAAGCCGGCATCACCCTGTCGATGAAGAGCTGCAGCGATTTCTTCTTGCGCTCATGGGACAGGCCGCTGTCGATCCAGATCGAATACTGGTCGTAGCCCAGCGCCTCATAGGCCTTCAGCCTGGCGATCACCTCGTCGGCTTCGCCGATGACGAGGTTCTGCCGGATCTTGTCCGGCGCATATTGCGGCATGGCCGCGATCTCGGCCTCGCTCAGCGGCTCCAATATGCCCTGGCGCACCGGCTTCTTGTTCTGGAACCAGGCGCCGAACTGGCAGTAGAATTGCGACAAATCCTGCACCAGGCGATCGGCATCGGCCGCGTCCTCGGCAACGAAGGTGTGCATCAGCAGCATGATTTCCGGCCGCGCTATGTCGGGGTGGGCAGCACAGGCGGTGTTGAAGCGCTCCATCAGGCTGGCCACTTCGCCGTCGCCGGAGGCCAGCGGCGTCACCTGCACATTGCATTTGCTGGCAACGGCAAAGTCGTGCGAGTTCGGATCACGCGCTGCCACCCAGATCGGCGGATAGGGCTTTTGCAGCGGCTTGGGCGACGACGTGGTCGAGGGGAACGACCAGAACTCGCCGGAGAGTTCGAAATCGCCATCCCACAGGCCGCGGATCGCCGGCACCATCTCACGCATCCGCTGGCCGGCTCCCCAGGCCTCGAGGCCGGGAAAAAGCCGCTGGTATTCGTAAGCGTAGGCGCCGCGCGCAATGCCGATGTCGAGGCGGCCGCCGGAGATGACGTCGGCCATCGCCGCTTCGCCGGCAAGCTTGATCGGGTGCCAGAACGGCGCGACGATGGTTCCGGTGCCCAGCCGGATGCGCCTGGTCTTGGCGGCGAGCCAGGCGATGTTGATGAACGGGTTCGGCGAGATGGTGAATTCCATGCCGTGATGCTCGCCGATCCAGGCGGTCTCGAAGCCTGCCTCTTCGGCCTGCACAACCAGCTCTTCCAGCTCACCGACAAGCTCGGAATGCGGCTTGGCCAGATCCGAGCGCTCCATGTGGACGAACAGCGAGAATTTCATCAGCGTCACCCGCGACCGGAAAGAAGAACTGGCTTGGCGAGCGGCCGGACTTCGCCTTCGACCTCGTTGCCGACATAGACGCCGAATGCATCTTCCGTGCGTTCGCGAACATAGCGGGCAAGCATCGAGCGCACCGCAGGGTCGGCGATCCTGAGATCGGTTATCTGCTCGATGTCGACAAGCCGGATCCGTCGATCATCGGAACACTGGCCGTCGATCGTTCCGCGATAATAGACATGCGTGCGCGACGGAGCGGCTGTGTCGTCCCAGACGGCGAACAGGAAGCCGAGTTGCGCGTCGATAGTCTTGGCGGCAAGGTGCCCCTTGAGGCTGCGCGGATCTTTCGGCGTGCCCAGTCCGCGTCCGGCCGGCAATTCGTGGAAGCCGTCGGATGTCTCGAAGAACAGCACGCGGCCGTCATTCTCGAGAATGGCGCCGACTTCCGTGTCCGGGGGTGCGGCCGCCAGCGCCTCCTGGCTGAGGCCGGGCGTCACATAGGTGCCCCGGCAATAGCCGAGCGGCTGTGCTCCATTGTGGCTGAAATCGCGCACGCGGCCGATCAGGATCGAGTGATCGCCGGCGTCGACCAACTGCTGCATGGCGCAATCGAACACCGCGACGGAACCGTCGATCAGGGGATTGCCGGTCTGTCCCGGTTGCCAGGCCACGCTCGCGAACTTGTCGGCGGCCTTGGAGGCAAAGATGCCGGACTGGGCTTTCTGGCTCTCCGACAGGATGTTGATGGCAAAGCCCTTCGACGTCGAGAAGGCGCTGTGTCCCAGCGCCTTCTTGGCGATGCAGACAAGCACCAGCGGCGGATCGAGCGAGACCGAGGTGAAGGAGTTGGCGGTGAAGCCGCGCGGCTCGCCTTCCGCACTGACCGTGGTGACGATGGTGACGCCGGTCAGGAAGGAGCCGAGCGCGCGCCGGAATTCGCCGCTGTCGAAGGCGGGATCGGCCTGCGGCGTCGCGGCTTCGGCGTCAAGAAAGGCGCTGATGTGTCGAGTCACTTTTTCGGGCGAAGCCATTGCCATCATGTGCCTTTCTCCGCTGAGCACCAGGCATTGACCGTGCGGCGCGAGCCTCGCCATCGCCGCCGACATGGAAGGGGTCGAATTGCCGTCGTCAGACCCGGTCATGAACAGGGCTGGTGCGGCCAGCCCGGCCAGGGCATCGGCATGCTGGGCATCGGCATGGGCAAAAAGGCAATAGGTGCGCGCGTAGCCCTCCGGGTCGACGCTTTCAAGAGCCGCGCGGGCGGTGGCGGCCGCCCCCACCAGGCTCTCTGGCAGCGGGTCGCCGAACCAGCGGGCAAGCGTTGCCGCGATGGCGGAAGGATCGCCACGCGTGCCGAGCGCCGCCGCTCGCTGGCGCACGGCCTGCGCCAGGGCCTCGGGTCGGCGGAACACCGCGTTGAGGCAGACGATGGAGCGGACGCGCGAAGGCGCGCGAAGGGCGATTTCCAGAGCGACCAGCGCACCCATCGAATGGCCGACGATCGACACCGAGGCGAGACCGAGATGGTCAAGCAGACGCAGCGCCTGATCGGCGAAATCCGAAAGGGCGGCATGTTCCGGCGGCAAAGGTGAGGTGCCGTGGCCGAGCATGTCGATGGCGATGAGGTCGTGGCGGTCTTGCATCGACGCGATCTGATCCTGCCAGATCGTTGCGTTCATGCCGACGCCGTGAATGAGCAGAACCGGCGTGCCGGAGCCGGCGCGGATGAAGCCGGTGCCGTCCGGCGCCGTGTTGCGAACCCATGCGGGGGCGGCGACATCAGCCATGCAGGTCTCCCACCTCCTTGAGGTCCTGATAGCGGTCGCCGATACGGTGATGCGGGCGGCCGCCGATCGAAGCGCCAAGCGCCACCACCAGTTCGTCGGGGGCGGGGGCGTCGCCGATCTGGAAATGCACGGTCAGATAGTGCGAGCGGCGGCCCTCGTCGTTCTTGTCCATCAGCGGGATCATGATCGGCGTATTCGGCCCGCCGCGCAGATTGGTGAAGGCGAGATAGGTCTTGGCGCCCACCGCTCGACGATAGTGATTGCCGAAATGCAGCGTATGGATCAGCGCCGACGCATGCTCAATCTCGCCCGCCGTGCCGCAGATGGCGGCCTTGCCGTAGCCTTCGATCGCCTCGCCCGAACCGGCGACGGCGATGATCTCGCGCGTCAGCAGTTCGCCGAGGACGGGAGCGATGGCGCGGATCTCCGGCGACAGGTCTTCGGTGAAACCGCGGCCCGCCCAGGGGTTCGTCAGCACAGCGGCCACGCCAATCAGGCGCAACGGCCTGGGTGCGGCCTTGCCGCCCTCGATAAGCGTGTTCTCGATGTAGGTGACGGTCTTTCGAATGGCCGGTTTCATCAGCAGTCCTTGGCCGCGATGGCGCGGTGCAGCGCCGTCATCCCTGTATCGTCTTATGGTATACCATACTATGGAGCGCCAAGGACCTTGTCAATCGGCTGCGGAATCTGTTTTGTGGCGGCGCAAGCGAAGGCGGAGAAAAAATGTCAGACGTTACGCTGCGGATCGACCGCTCTACCAAGACGTTGCGGACGCTGGCGCTGGAACGCATGCGCGATGCGATCATGGGCTTCCACTTCCAGCCTGGTGAAAGGCTGGTCGAGCGGCCGCTTTGCGATCAGCTTGGCGTGAGCCGTTCCGTGGTGCGCGAGGTTCTGCGGCAATTGGAGGCGGAAGGCCTGGTGCAGATGATACCGGGCCATGGACCTGCCGTCGCCAAGCCGGATCTCGGCCGCACCGATGAAATCTACGAACTGCGGGCGCTGCTGGAGGGGATCGCGGCGCGGACTTGCGCCTTGTCGGCCACCGACGCGCAGATCGCCTCGCTCGATGCGGCCTTGACGAACCTGCTCGACGCCTGGGCGTCAGGCGCGCCGGTCGAGGTGATGCGGGCGACGACCAAGTTCTACGAAACGCTGTTCGGGGCGGCTGACAAGCAGATTGCCTGGGAAATCGTGACGGGGCTGAATGTGCGCATCAACCAATTGCGCTCGATGACCATCGCGTCGGAGAACCGCCGCGAGCCGGCGATCGCCGAAATGAGCGAAATCATGGATGCCATCCGGTCGCGCAAGCCGGACGAGGCGGAAGCAGCGGCCCGGCGGCACGTTGAATCCGCCTGGCAGATCGCACGCAACACGCTTCGCCTTGGCTGACTGCGAACGCCGGCGCGGCTGGTGTATCAGGCCTCACGCGCGAGACTGACCACCAGCTGATCGACACCGGGGTCGTCGAGGCTGACGACATGCGCCATCTGCAGCGCTCGTCTCATGCTGATCCTGGTGACGTCCTGGCGCATGATGACAGACACGCAGGCTGGCCCCGATCCGGTCAGGACGAAGGCGCTGCCGACCAGCACCGGCTCCGAGATGGGGGCCCACTGCACGGTCATGATCGAAGGTTCGGCGGTCTGGCGGCGGTTGATGCCGCTGAAATAGATCCAGTTCAGGCGCGAGATCGCCACGCCGTAATGGTTGCCGGGCACTCTCGCGCCGCCCTGACCATCGCCCGGGGCCCACCGCGTCACCCGCCTGAAGGTGACCAGCTCGGCCTCGCGCCGCACGAAGGTGACCGAGCGCATCAGAAGGTCGGGGTGGCCGGGGACCGAAAAATAGGTGAAATAGGTGCCGCCGGCGATGGCGGGCGAGGGGGGACGCACCATGTTCTCATACAGTGTCTGGCGCAGCGATGCGTGGCCGTCGTCAGCCCCTGCTCCGGCTGCGGGCTCGCGATACAGCTCATTCTCGTCGATCTTGAAGTAATCGCAGATCAGCCTGGCGGTGGCCTTGTTGGGAATGGCCTTGCCTTGCAGGTAGCGTTCGAACTGGGTGCGGTTGACGCCAAGCTCGCGGCACACCGCGCTCACCGAAGCGTGGCGCTGGATCAGCCGCCTGAGGTTGGCGGCGAGATTCTCGCGAATTGGCACGACATCTTCCCCGCGACAGACGTACGAACCATTTATTCAAGCGATAGCTTATATACCATCGCACGCCGTAATCGCGGCGCAAAGGAGGACCTTTGGCCAATAGTGCAGTCGGTTCGGCGCGAAACTGTACGTTTTTGACAGTTTATCTATGCAAGCCATGCAAATGGGCGTATTTCGGTAGCAAGAGCGACCTCAGATCGGCCACTTGACCTCGTATGATGGAGGGCGGTTTGGATCATACCGACCTGGTCGAGCTTCTGGACTATACGCAGGCGCAATTGAGCAAGATACGCCAAGCGGTCGCGGCGAGCGACCATGCCGGTGCCATGTTCGCCATCGATTGCCTTGTCGGAGCGGCGGCCGAACAGACGAAATGCAAGCTTGCAAGCCTGGAGCCTGCCGGGCTGCCGATTGGCCGGGATGCATTTGAAGGCGGTGCGCCAGCGCCCGGCAAAGCGTCGGGCAAGCCAGGCGGCAGCTGATCAGGCCGCGCTGATCTCGCCGATCAGCCTGACATATTCGGCCTCGGCTTCACCGTAACTGCCATTGGCGAGTTCCAGCAGCCCGACGCGGTCGCGAATGACGATCTCGCCCCGGCGTGCCCGGATCAGCGCACGGCCTTCGAGCAGCTGGAGGGCGACGGTGACGCCCGGCCGCCTGACACCAAGCATGATGGCCAGGAATTCGTGGGTGATGGCGAGATGTTCGCCGGGCACCCGGTCGTCGCACATGAGCAGCCAGCGCGCCAGCCGCTCCTCGAGCTTCAGCCGCGCGTTGACGAGCGCGGTGCAGCCGGCTTGGGTCTGCAGCGCATTGACGAAGCGCAGCAGGAACATGCGCAAGGTCGCGCTTGCCGCCAGTGCCGCATTGAAAGCGCCGGCTTCGATGCGGATCGCATCGCCCTCGAGTTGGACATAGCAGGCGTGCGGCGCGCGGTCGTCGCCCATCACCAGGGAAGAGCCGGTCATGCCTTCGAAGCCGATGAAGCCCACTTCCGCCTCGTGGCCGCTCGCCGTGCTGGCGACCACCGAACCGATGCCCTGTTCGATGAAGTAGACGGCCTCTATCGGGATGCCGGGGGTCACCAGCATCATGCGCAACGGCAATTCGCAGCGCCGCATATGCGGCTCAAGCAAGGCCAGATCATCCGCGGGCATGCGCCGCAGCAATTGATTTCGATATTGGTGATCTTTGTCGGGAGATTTCTTGCCGGAATCAGTCATGGCGCGGCCCAATGCAGGGCAAGAGCCATCCGATCTCCCAGCCGTCCGCGCCCGTATCGACGTGCCGACGATCGCCTACACATAGGGTCTTTGAACGAACAAACCTAGGAATACGATATGAAATGCGATGCACAGCGTCCCCCACTGCCGTTCGCATACGAAAAGATCGACTTCAACGTTAGTGTCGGAAACGTACCAAGCCCTTCTTGGTACAAAACCGACATTTTGCTGAGAGACGCCGGATCGGGTGATGGTCGATAAAATCCGCCGGCTAACGATCAGGCGCCATGTCGCGCCTGCCCTGCGAACGGCTTGAAAGCATGCCGAATTTCAGTGGGAGAATTGTACGGTTTTTACGGTGATGACGCTGATATTGACTCTCGCTGCGCGCGATTTCATTTTTGATCGACAGCGTCAGGCAAATGGGTCGCTGCTCCGAAAGGGGCTTCTCATGTCGAGCCTTAACAAGCGCAATCCCGGCTTCCATCCTTCCGATTTGCAACTGTGCCAACGCGTCTTTGATCGGGTCTGCTCCGAACGCAAACTTGACCCGAAGTCGAGCGAGCCGGACGTGCAGCGGCTCGCAGCCACGGTGTTCTCGCTTTTCGAGAATGGCTACAGCAATGAAGCCGAATTGCTCGACAGTTTCAGGCGGCCGCGGCAATGACCAAGGTCAGGGTCACGTCCTCGACACCGGGGACTGAAAACGAGCCTTACGACACGGCGGTCTTTGCCAGGAAACATGGCATGTCGGAGAAGGCCGCGGAGGTCGTGCTGTTCGCAAACGGACCGTCCAGAACGGCTTGTGACGCTGCCGCACGCTCCTTTATGGAAGCGGTTGCCCGCAGATCGAAAAAGCAGCCATGAACGCCGACGATGCGCCTCGGCCAACAGGCGTTTCCATCCAGCCTATCGATGGCCAATGGGCCGTTCGGATCGTCGAGAACGGCGAAACCATACCGCGCCTGTTCGAGGAAGAGCAGTTCGCCCGGAACTTTGCGGCTGGTTAGCGGCTCCGCCTGTGGCTGCTGCCAATGAATGCCGACGATGCCGGGATCATTGGGTGCCAATGATCCGAAGGCCGGCT
>NZ_RZRQ01000274.1:0-7780 GCF_003997785.1 Mesorhizobium sp. M7D.F.Ca.US.004.01.2.1
GCATTGGAGAGCTCGGCCTTGGCCGCTTGGACGGCCAGCTCCAGCGCGGTCGGATCAAGCGCGGCGATGGTCGTGCCTTTGCTTACGATGTCGCCGACATTGACGTCGCGCGAGACGACCCGACCAAGCAGGCGGAAGGCAAGGTCGGCGCTGACCTGCGGTTCGACTGAACCGGCGAAGCCGAAGACCTGGGTGGTGAGTGGCTCGATCACCATCGACAGCACCGGCCGGATGATCTCGGGCGGCTTTTCATCGGACTTCGAGCAGGACGCGAGCGTGCCGAGCATAAGCACGCCGAGCAGGATGGGTGGCAGCCGGCTCATTGGCTCGCTCCCGATATTTCGATCGTTTGTCCGGGGCTGAGCAATTGTCCGCCTGCGGTGACGACGCTTTGGCCTTCGTTCAGCCCGCTGGCGATCACGACCGTGCCCGAGTCGAACGCCAGCACCTCGACCGGCATCACCGTCACTGCCTTGGTCGATGGGTCGACGATCCAGACCGCCGGCTTGCCGGCGCTGGACGTCAGCGCCTGCCAGGGCAGCAGGATCGCCTTCGCCGGCCTGGCGCTGACCGAGCCGATGACGGCTGCTCCCAGCGGCATGCCGGTGGGCGTATCGGGAATGGCGACCTTGACCCGGACCGAGCCGGAAGCCGGGTCGACCGCCGGCGAGATTTCGCGCACCTTGCCCGTCGCCCTGATTTGCGGATCGGACAACAGCGTGATCGTTACCGCAGGGGACGCTGGCGTCTTGGCAACCAACGTCTCCTGCACGTTGAACACCGCGTCGCGATCGCCGTCCTCGGCGACGGTGAAGACGGTTTGCGCCGCCTGCACCACCTGGCCGGCTTCGACCTGGCGGGCGGTGATCACGCCTGCGGCCCCCGCCTTGAGTTCGGTGAAGGAGAGGTCTTGCTGAGCATTGGTGAATGCACTTTGCGCGGCATCGACGCTGCCTTGCGCCACCTTCAGCGCCTGATCGGCCGTGTCATAGTCGCGCCGGGTGGTGAAGCCCTGGGCAAGCAGTGTCTTCTGCCGCTCGAAGGCAGCGGCGGACTGTGTCAGTTGCGCTTGTGCTGCGTCGAGATCGGCCTGTGCGGAGCGCAGATCGGATTCCTGCTCCTGCGGGTCGATGCGGGCAAGCACCGCACCTGGGTCGACATGTTGGCCGACATCGACGAGCCGCTCCGCGACGCGGCCACCGACCCGGAACGACAGATTGTTCAGCGTGCGGGCCGCGATCACTCCTGTCAGCGAGGTTCTTGGCGCATAGTCGGCCATCGCCACGGTTTCGGTGCGCACCATGATGGGCAGTTTCTTTGCTGCCGCTTCCTGCTTCTGGCAGCCCGCCAGCAGAAGGGCAGCCGTGCAGGCGAAAAGCGCCGGGGCGGTTGGAAAAGACAAAAGGCTGGAGGTTTTGACCGATGGCGGCGAGACGGACGATGTCGCGTTCCTGCTCATGGGCTCCCCCAGCCGTAGGCCGCTCGTTGAGCGCGATGCCTCGCGGACATCTTGAAGATAATCGATCCCTTGGAAAAGGGAACCTACCTCGTACGCATATCGGTCGACTGGTTAAGCCGGGATCACAGGCCCAATCGCCTGCCGGTGGTGCCGACTTGAGGAAAACGTGAAATAAGGTCAGAAGACGTGTCAGCGGCATCAAACAAGAACGGGCGCCGGCCCGATGAGGATATCATGAAGAATTCAGCCATTTCCGAACGCAAGAACCAGTCGATCTCGCGCGGCGTCGGCATGACCACGCAGATCTATGCCGACCGGGCTGAGAATTCGGAGATCTGGGATGTCGAAGGCCGCCGCTACATCGATTTCTCGTCGGGCATCGCCGTCGTCAACACGGGGCACCGCCATCCCAAGGTGATCGAGGCGGTCAAGGCGCAGCTCGACCGCTTCACCCACACCTGCCATCAGGTGGTGCCCTATGAGAGCTATGTGCGGCTGGCCGAACGGCTGAATGGCATGCTGCCCGGCAAGTTCGAGAAGAAGACGATCTTCGTCACCACTGGCGCCGAGGCGGTCGAGAACGCCATCAAGATCGCCCGCAACGCCACCGGCCGCCCGGCGGTCATCGCCTTCGCCGGCGGCTTCCATGGCCGCACCTTCATGGGCATGGCGCTGACCGGCAAGGTCGTGCCCTACAAGGTCGGCTTCGGCGCCATGCCGGGCGACGTCTACCACGCGCCGTTCCCGGTGCCGCTGCACGGCGTTTCGGTCGCCGATTCGCTGGCCGCACTCGACCGGCTGTTCAAGGCCGATGTCGACCCGGCCCGCGTCGCCGCCATCATCATCGAGCCGGTTCAGGGCGAGGGCGGCTTCTACGAGGCACCACGTGACTTCCTGGTTGCGCTGCGCAAGCTCTGCGACCAGAACGGCATGCTGCTGATCGCCGACGAAGTGCAGACCGGCTTTGCCCGCACCGGCAAGATGTTCGCGATGGATCACCATGAGGTGGCGGCCGACATCACCACCATGGCCAAGAGCCTGGCCGGCGGTTTCCCGCTGGCCGCGGTCACCGGCCGCGCCGAAATCATGGATGCGCCCGGCCCCGGCGGGCTCGGCGGCACCTATGGCGGCAGCCCGATCGGCGTCGCCGCCGCGCATGCCGTGCTCGACGTGATCGACGAGGAAAAGCTGTGCGACCGCGCCAACACGCTGGGTGCGAGGCTGAAGCAGCGGCTGCAGTCGATCCGCGACGACGTGCCCGAGATCGTCGACATCAGGGGGCTCGGCTTCATGAACGCCGTCGAGTTCAACCACGTCAAGAAGGGCCTGCCATCGGCCGAGATCGCCAACGCGATCCGGCTGAAGGCACTCGACAAGGGCCTGATCCTCTTGACCTGCGGCGTCTACGGCAACGTCATCCGCTTCCTCGCGCCGATCACCATCCAGGACAGCGTCATGAACGAGGCGCTCGACATCCTGGAAAGCTCGATCCGCGAAGTCTGCGCCGCCTGATCGGTAAGGTGCCGGCCTGAGGACCGGAATTATCCCGCCGCTCTGGCGGGCTCATTCTCGAGGAAAGCGGCCAAGGCCGCTTTCAGCCCTTCGGGACCCGCCGCGATCGTCTGCGGTGTCGGCGAGAAGCCGGCGCCGAGCATCTTGCGGCCAAGCATATGGTCGCCCGGACGGTTGACCGATTCGATACCGAGCAGCCGGTCGCCGGCATAGTGGTAGATCGAGAACTTGTTGTCGGGCAGGTCGCCCAGCACGACATGGCTGTCGCCGCCGGCGGTCAGGCCGACCATCTGCAGCTTCATGTCGCCGATGTCGGACCAGAACCACGGCACCGCCGAATAGGCGTCGGCATGGCCGGTGATCGTGCGCGCGGCAAGCCGCGCCTGGTCGGTGGCGTTCTGCACCGATTCCAGCCGCACGTCGCCGCCAGTGAACCAGTGTCGGTAAGAGGCGGCGTCGCCAATGGCGAGAATCTCCGGCACCGAAGTGCGCATTTGGTGATCGACGCGGATGCCGTTGGCGATGCTGAGGCCTGCGGCCTGCGCCAGTTCGACATTCGGCACGGCGCCGATGCCGACGATGACCATACGCGCAGGCAGCCTTTCGCCTGACGAGGTGATCGCGGCCACGACATGGCCGTTTTCGCCTTCGAGCCTGGCGATCGAGGTGCCGGCGAGGATGCGCACGCCTGTCGCTTCCAGCCGTTGCCGGACATGGCTCGCCACGACCGGCGCCACGGCGCGGCCGAGCAGCCGGTCGACCGCTTCCACAACTGTCACCGTGCGGCCGGCGGCCCTCAGCGTCGCGGCGATCTCCAGCCCGATAAAACCGCCGCCGAGGATGACGACCTCGTCGCTCTGTGCGCTGAGCTCGCGGATCAGCCGCGCATCGGCCAGCGAGCGCAGCGACAGCACGCCGGACAGGTCCGAGCCGGGCAACGGTAGGGTGCGCGGGCGCGAGCCGGTCGCCAGGATCAGGTGGTCGAAGGCAAGCGCACCACCGCCTGATATCTCCAGGCTGCGGCGTCCGGCATCGATGCGATCGATCCTGACGCCCGGCCGGTAGTCGATGGCACTGCCGGTGTAGAAGGCCTCGCCACGCAGGGGTTGAGGTTTGGCCTCGGCATCCTTGATGAAGGTCTTCGACAGCGGCGGCTTGTGGTATGGCAGCTCGTTCTCGTCACCGACGAGGATCACCGGACCGTCATAGCCGTCCTCGCGCAGACTGGCGGCCGCTTGCACGCCCGCATGACCCGCGCCGACAATGACCACACCGTTCTTCATCGCATTCCAATCCGCTTCTATCCTAGGATGTCTCGCCAAGTGGCAATTGTCTGGCGCCGCCGCAAGAGAGCTTTTGCGGGTCGCACCCGGAATGGCGGCTGTCAATCGTACAGTTCAGTTGCAAGACCGGTGCAGGAAGAGGCGTAAAGTTGACAGTTGTAGTTTAGAATAATTCTAAACTGTTGTTTCAATTGACTTTTCTTGCGGATTGTCATTGACATCCGACGATGTCGCAGCTTTATGGAAGCTCGCGCGTCAGCGCATCCCTTTAATGTCTGGGCCTTGAACCCTTTCGATTGGAGGCATTTTGGTGTCTTTCTTCCGCGAACCGCGCGATGGCGCGGCATCTCTTGCGCCCAATGGCATGCCTATGGCGTGGCGCCCGTTGCCGCGCGCGCCGTTTACAGAAATTCCGAGAAACTGGAGAGCGATTATGACAGCACGATATGGCGGCAGGCTTGCCGCGATCGGCGCCACGGCCCTGCTGACGGCGGCGGTTTTCGTGTTGCCGGCAAAGGCGGAAGCCGACGTGAAGGCGGTCATCAAGACCTATTCCGACATCGCGTTGGCCAAGTACGAGGATTCGCTGACCACCGCGCAGGCACTCGACAAAGCGGTCGACGCATTGCTCGCCACGCCATCGGTGGAAACCCTCAACGCTGCCCGAGAGGCATGGAAAGCATCGCGTGTGCCTTACCAGCAGACCGAGGTCTATCGTTTCGGCAACAAGATCGTCGATGACTGGGAAGGCGAGGTGAATTCCTGGCCGCTGGACGAAGGCCTGATCGACTACGTCGCCAAGAGCTACGGCACCGAATCGGACGCGAATTCGCTCTATACGGCCAATGTGATCGCCAACAAGGAGATCGAGATCAACGGCAAGAAGGTCGATGCCTCGAAGCTTTCGCCGGAATTCCTGTCCGGCACGCTGCAGCAAGCCGGCGGCATCGAAGCCAACGTTGCCACCGGCTATCACGCCATCGAATTCCTGCTCTGGGGCCAGGACCTGCATGGCACCGGCCCGGGCGCCGGCGAGCGGCCCTATACGGACTATGATCTCAAGAACTGCACCGGCGGCAATTGCGACCGCCGCGCCCAGTATCTGAAATCGGCGACTGACCTTCTGGTCTCCGACTTGCAGAAGATGGTCAATGACTGGAAGGAGGACGGCGCCGCACGCAAAAACCTCGTCGATGGCGAGCCGAACACCGCCATCTCGATCATCTTCACCGGCATGGGCTCGCTGTCCTATGGCGAACTGGCCGGCGAACGCATGAAGCTCGGCCTGCTGCTGCATGACCCGGAAGAGGAGCAGGACTGCTTTTCCGACAACACCTACAACTCGCATCTCTACGACGCCATCGGCATTCGCGCCGCCTATCATGCCAGCTATGCCAGGCTCGACGGCACCGTCGTTTCGGGTCTCTCGGTGGCCGATATGGTGAAGGCAGCCGATCCGGCGATCGACAAGGAACTGTCGGACAAGCTCGATGTCACCGTCGCCAAGATGGAGGCGATCAAGGCGCGGGCACTGGCGGGCGAGGCTTATGACCAGCAGATCGCCGAGGGCAACACGCAAGGCAATGCCACCGTACAGGCAGCGATCGACGCACTGATCGACCAGACCAAGTCGATCGAACGCGCCGTTGGCACTCTCAAGCTTAACGCCATCGCCTTCGAGGGCTCCGACAGCCTCGACGCACCCGACAAGGTGTTCAAGTAAGCGCCGTCAGGGTAAATACAGCCACACGGCGCGGGAGGCGCCGTCAGCCAGAGCAAACTAATGCTGATCTGCCATTGCAACATCATCACGGAGAAGGAGATCGAGCAGGCGATCATCGGGCTGCTGGACCAGGATCCCTGGCAGCTGATCGTGCCGGCGAAGATCTATCATGCCATGCAAAAGCGCGGTCGCTGTTGCGGCTGCTTCCCAAATGTGGTCGAAACGATCATTCGGGTCACCGAAAATTACCACGCCCGCTCGGAGGCGAGCGACGTGGATATCGTTTCACATCTGGATCGCGTCAGAGGCCTGCGCGTCCAATACGGGAGCAGAAATCATGAAAGGCGATCCGCAGGTCATCGAGCGGCTTAACGAGGCCCTTTTTCTGGAACTCGGCGCCGTCAATCAGTACTGGGTGCATTTTCGTCTGCTGGAGGACTGGGGATACGCCAGGCTGGCCAAGAAGGAGCGGGCGGAATCGATCGAGGAGATGCACCATGCCGACAAGCTCGTGGCCCGGATCATCTTCCTTGAAGGCCATCCGAACCTGCAGTCCCTGGCGCCGCTGCGCATCGGGCAGAACGTCAAGGAAGTGCTCGAATCTGATCTCGCTGGCGAGTATGACGCGCGCACCGCATACAAGCGTTCGCGCGAGATCTGCGAGGAAGCGGGTGACTATGTGACCATGAAATTGTTCGAGGAATTGCTGACTGACGAGGAAGGTCACATCGACTTCCTTGAGACGCAACTCGACCTGCTCGCCTCGATCGGCGAGGAAAAATACGGCCAGCTCAACGCCGCATCGGCGGACGAGGCGGAGTAAAGGCATGCGGGAATGCGGCGCCTGCTAGAGTTCGTGCGCCGCTCGCGGCGGGCCGATGGCTCGCCGCACCTCGAGAAGACGCCGGCCAGACTGGCGCGTCGGCGCTGCGTCTTCCTCGTGGTGGCGCTCACCTCTTCCGCAATGGCCGGTGATCTTCAACCTGCCGGCCTCACCACCACACGCTCCGACCTCAATCCAAAGGATCAGGCGCGCGTCACCGCCATCACCAGGCCGACGACGGATTTTTCCAAACCCGAGCAATTCGAACTGATGCAAGGTGGCGCCGGCACGTCCAGAAAAGACGTCAACCGCGATTCCTTCTCGCAACCCTCGGCCAACATCACCTTCGAGGAAGAGGGCGACTTCAAGCTCGGCAATGCGCTTTTCCGCAAGAACTGGGTGTCGTCGCCATCCTCGACGCAGGCGTCGGATGGGCTCGGCCCGCTGTTCAACGAACGCGCCTGCCAGAACTGTCATCTGAAGGATGGCCGCGGCCGTCCGCCGCAAGGCGACACCGGCACGACGTCGATGTTCCTGCGGTTGGCCCGCGAGGCAAGCAGCGAGGAGGAGAAAGCCGAGCTTGCCGACCATAAGGTGCTCAATTTCCCCGACCCGGTCTACGGCACGCAATTGCAGGAACTGGCCGTCCCCGGCCTGCGCGGCGAAGGCAGGATGCATGTCGACTATCAGAAACGGCAGGGGACGCTTGCCGACGGCACCGTGGTCTCCCTGCGCAAACCAAGCTATTCGGTTGTCGATCCTGCCTATGGCCCGCTCGATCCGCGCACCACGCTGTCGCCGCGCCTGACGCCGCCGATGATCGGCCTTGGCCTGATCGAACAGATCGCACCGGCGGACATTCTTGCCCGAGCCGACCCGGACGACCGGGACGGTGACAGCATTTCCGGCAGGCCGAACATCGTGCGCGACGGTCAAAGCGGCGAACTGACGCTTGGCCGTTTCGGCTGGAAGGCGCAAAC
>NZ_RZRQ01000275.1:0-7768 GCF_003997785.1 Mesorhizobium sp. M7D.F.Ca.US.004.01.2.1
CTGGTCGAAGCCAATGGCGGCACCGTGATTGCAGCAGTCGACCCTGCCCGCATCCCACGCGCCACCAAGAACCAGGCCGAGATCAACGGTTCGCGCGCCGCGCATCGGCGTGATGGCGCGGCTGTGGCAAAGCTGCTGTGCTGGCTGGAGCGGCAAAAACCCGGCTCGCTCGACGAGATATCAGTCGTCACCAGGCTGGAGGAGTCGCGGCGGCAGACCGGCGAGGAAACCCAGATGCCGCTGCGCGACGTCTCCTTCGACACCATTTCCGGCGCCGGCCCGAACGGCGCCATCATGCACTACCGCGTATCGCGCGCCACCAGCCGCAAGCTGCAGGTCGGCGAACTGTTCCTGCTTGATTCCGGCGCGCAGTACCAGGATGGCACCACCGACATCACCCGCACCGTGCCCATCGGCCAGCCGACCGAGGAAATGCGCGAACGCTTCACGCTGGTGCTGAAAGGCATGATCGGCATCTCTACCTTGCGCTTCCCCGCCGGCACGCGCGGTTCGGAAATCGATGCCGTCGCCCGCATGGCGCTGTGGAAGCACGGCTGCGACTTCGCCCACGGCACCGGCCATGGCGTCGGCTCGTATCTGGCTGTGCATGAAGGGCCGCAGCGCATTGCCCGCACCGGCACCGAAAAGCTGCTTGAAGGCATGATGCTGTCCAACGAGCCGGGCTACTACAAGGAAGGTTCCTACGGCGTCCGCATCGAGAACCTCATCCTGGTGACGCCGGCTGAAGAGGTCGAGGGCGGCGACATCGCCATGCACGGCTTCGAGACGCTAACGCTGGCGCCGATCGACACCAGACTGGTGCGGTCGGATCTGTTGACGCGCGAGGAGCTGCACTGGCTCGACACATACCACGCGCGCGTGCTGGCCGAGATCGGGCCGATGCTCGACGGCGAGACGCTGGCCTGGTTGGAAAAGGCGACAGCGCCGCTGCCGCATGACGCGAAGATTTGAGGTGAGCTTCTTTCTCCCCGTTTAGGGGGAGAAATGCCCGGCAGGGCAATGAGGGGCGGCACCAGCGTTCGAAAACAATCGCGCTCGCAGGATCAGCCGACGAACTGCCGCGCCACGATCAGTACCGCCGCACCCGCCAAGAACATCGCCATCAACCCACCGCGCAGTGACACGACGGCGGTGACGACCAGCGCCGCCCATTCCGCCGGCCCGGCGTTCAACAGCTCCGGCGCCACCAGCGTCGTCAGCACCGCAGCCGGCACGGCGTTGAGACCGGCTTCCACACGCGGATGGATGGTGTCGAAGCGAGAGATGACCAGATGTCCGCCGATCCGTGTCAGATAAGTGGCGATCGCGCCGGCGATGATGATCCAGAATGTCGTGCTCATGGCCGTGCCTTCACGCCGCTGTGGTGAGGTGGCAGGATGACCGCCAGCAGCACGCCGGCAATCGCGCCGATCGAGACATGCCAGGGCGAGCCCACCGTCTTGTAGGCGACGATGGAGGCGGCCGCACTGGCAATCACCACCGGCAGCCACAGCGGCCGCTTGCGAAAGCCCATCACCAGGCCGAGGAAATAGATCGGCAGCAGGAAATCGATACCCAGCGCGTGCGTATCGGGGATCAGTTTGCCGAACACCGCGCCGAGCGCGCTTTCGATCACCCAGAACACATAGACCGGCAGGCCAAGTCCCAGATACCAGGCAAAGCCGACCGTCTGGCCGGATTGCGCCCGCGCCTCGGCCACCGCGAATTGCGGGTCGGTGAGGATGAAATAGCCGAGCGCTTGGCTGATGACGGGCCAATGGGCGATGCGCCGGCCGATGCCAGCGGAATAGAGCACATGGCGGAAATTGACGGCGAAGATCGACAGCACGATCAGCCACGGCGCCACGTGCTGGCCGAACAGCTGGATGCCGACCATCTGGCTGGCGCCGCCATAGACCAGTGCGCTCATCAGAAAGGCTTCCAGGACCGAGAAGCCATTGTCGACGGCGAGCGCGCCGAACAGCACCGCAAACGGCGCCGACGCCACCACGACAGGCATCGAGAGCCGCACGCCTTGCCAGAAATCGCTTTTCGCACCGCTCTCGGAAATTACGTCCGTCGCCATCGACCACTCCTGATGCATGTCGCCCAAAAGTGCGTAGCGGTTTTGGGACAACGACATGCACAACAACAAGGGAATGGCGGTATGTAGGTGGCGCGGCCTGCCGTGTCACACGAATTCGCTTGAGCCAAATGATCAGCGGAAATGATCGTGATGGCGCCTTGTCGAAGGGCTAGAAGGCGAGAACCTTACCCTCGATAGCCCTGCCCCAGTCGAGCAGCGGCTTGGCGCGCAAGGTGAAATCGACGAGTTCGTCGACCAGATCAGCCGTATGGATTCCCGCCGGATCGATAACATGCTGGACGACAAAATGCCGGTGGCGTATGGCGGCGACCAGGTCAGCATCGCTGATATGCTCGAAGCCGCGCGGCGTACGCTTCATGCGGCCTTCCGTCTCGAGTTCAAGACGGTTCTTCTTCAACGCCGCCACCAGGGCGCGAAACCTGTCCGGCTTTGCCGCGATGGCTTTGCGCATGGCCAGCAACAGCGTCGGCTCCGGCTGCCACCAGGCAATGTCGGCGAAGCAGCGCTCGAGCCCGATATGCACATAGAACACGCCCTGCTCCATCTTGGTGCCGTCGGGCGACAGGATGGCCGACAGATGCCGGTTGTAGGGCCGCTTGTCCTTGGCGAAGCGCACGTCGCGGTTGATCCGGAACAGCGACTTCTTGCGGTCGCCGCGCAGGCCGAGCCCGGCCTTTGCGAAGCGCTCGGTCAGCGTGTCGACCAGATCACTGAACGGATCGCGCAACTCCTTTTCGAACAGGTCGCGGTTTTCCAGGAACCACTCGCGGCTCTGGTGGAAATCCAGCGCCTTCAGGAACGGAATGGCCTTTGGCCCGAACCCTTTGAATGCGCCGTCCATCACGCCTTGCCGATCCGCACCAGCCAGGCATCCTCGTCGATCACCTCGATACCGAGTTCGCTGGCAAGCTTGAGCTTGGAGCCGGCCCCCGGTCCGGCGACCACCAGGTCCGTCTTGGCCGAGACCGAGCCCGCGACCTTGGCGCCGAGGCGCTCGGCCATCGCCTTGGCTTCGGAGCGTGTCATCTTCTCCAGCGAGCCTGTGAACACGACCGTCTTGCCGGCGACCTCGCTGTCGGCTGAGACGTTGACGACATACGGCTTCGGCTTGACCTGCATGAGCAGCGCATCAAGCACGTCGTCATTGCGCTCATTGCCGAAGAAATCGCGCAACGCGTCGATCACCGTGTCGCCAATGCCGTTGACCGATGGGAAGACGCTGTGTGGATCGGCTGCGGCCGCTGTCTCCTTGCCGACGCGGATCAGCTCCTCGATGGTCGAGAACGTCCGGGCAAGCACCGCCGCCGTCGTTTCGCCGATATGGCGGATGCCGAGCGCGAAGATGAAGCGGTCGAGTTCCGGCTCGCGGCGCGAATCGATGGCCGTGAACAGCTTGTCGAGACCCTCATAGTTGCGGTCCTCGACGCTGCGCACATTCTTGCGCGTCTTGCCCGATGCAGCCTCGCGCTGCCTGGCCTGCTCCTCACGCCGCTCCGCCAGCGCCCTGGTGACGGCCGGGCGGCGGTCCCTGAGCGTGAAGATATCGGCGGCGGTCTTGATCAATCCCGCATTGAAGAAGGTATCTATGTTTTCGGCACCAAGGCCTTCGATGTCCAGGGCACCGCGTGACACGAAGTGGCGCAATCCTTCCACCGCCTGCGCCGGACAGATCAGTTCGCCGGTGCAGCGGCGGCGCGAATCTTCCTTGCCGGTCTTCTCATTGATCTCGCGCGTCGCCGGCGAGCCGCAGATCGGACAAGTGTGGGGGAACTCGTATGGCACGGCATCGGGCGGCCGCTTGTCGATGACGACGCTGACGATCTGGGGAATGACGTCGCCTGCCCGCTGGATCACGACCGTATCGCCGATGCGAACGTCGATGCCGTCGCGGATCGGCTGACCCGTGCTGTCCAGGCCTTTGATGTAGTCCTCATTGTGCAGCGTGACATTCTCGACCACGACGCCGCCAACCGTGACCGGCGCCAGCCGCGCAACCGGCGCCAGCGTGCCGGTGCGGCCGACCTGGATGTCGATCTTCTGCACGGTCGTCATCGCCTGTTCGGCCGGAAATTTGTGTGCAACCGCCCAGCGCGGTTCGCCGGTGACGAACCCCCATCTGCGCTGCAATTCCAGCTGGTCGACCTTGTAGACGACGCCGTCAATGTCATAGCCCAGCGACGAGCGCTGCTCCTCGATGAGGCGATATTGGGCGACCAGATCATCGACCGATTTCGCCCTGACCATCAGCGGACTGATCTTGAACCCCCACTCGGCGAATTTCTGCACCGAATCATATTGGGTCGGAGCCGGATCCGCTGTCGTGTAGCCCCAGGCATAGGCGAAGAATTTGAGGTTGCGGCTGGCGGTGACGGATGGATCTTTCTGACGCAGCGATCCGGCCGCCGTGTTGCGCGGATTGACGTAGTCCTGACCGCCGACCGCCGCCGACCGCTGCTTCAGCGCCTCGAATTCCGCATAGGTCATATAGACCTCGCCGCGTATCTCGATGATTTCGGGCCAGCCCGAGCCCTTGAGCCTCGCGGGGATGTCGGCGATTGTCCGCAGGTTGGCGGTGATGTCTTCGCCGACAGTGCCGTCGCCCCGCGTTGCGCCCTGCACGAACACGCCGTTTTCGTAGCGCAGCGAAGCCGACAGCCCGTCGATCTTCGGTTCGGCCGTGAAGGCGATGTCGAGATCCTTGTCGCGATCGAAGAATCGCCGGCCGCGCTCGATGAAATCGGTGACATCGTCGTCGGTATAGGCCTTGGCAAGGCTGAGCATCGGCACGGCATGGCGCACCTTGGTAAAGCCCTCCGCGGGTGCTGCACCAACCCTGAGCGATGGCGAATCCTCGCGCACCAGCGCCGGAAAGCGCTCCTCGATAGCAAGGTTGCGCCGTGCCAGCGCATCATACTCGGCATCGCTTATTACAGGCGCATCTTCGGTATGATAGCGCCGGTCGTGCTCGGCGATCTCTTCCGCCAGGCGCTTCAGCTCGGCTTCGGCCTCGCTCTCACTGAGCGAATCGACAGGTTTTTCAGCCATGCTTTCCTCCCCCGAACTTTGGCCCGCCACAATAGATCAGGATTTTGGGAAAAGCATTCCTGAACAGCGGGATGGAGCCATATCCTGACTCGATCCCTGACACCCCTCGTTCTTATGCCGTGGTGTTTTCACGCAGCAGCCGCTCGGCTGCGGCGCGCGCCTCGTCGGTAATGGTGGCGCCGGCCAGCATGCGCGCGATCTCTTCCTGCCGCGCCGGCCGGTCCATCTCGGCAATGCCGGTGGCGACACGGTCGGTGGTGCCGGATTTGGAGATCAGGAAATGCGTCGCCGCGCGCGCCGCCACCTGTGGCGCGTGCGTAACCGAGAGCACCTGGACGCGCTTCGACAGCCGCGCCAGCCGCTGGCCGATGGCGTCGGCGACAGCGCCGCCCACGCCAGTATCGATTTCATCGAACACCAGCGTTGGCGCCGAGCCACGATCAGCCAGCGCCACTTTCAGCGCCAAAAGGAAGCGCGAAAGCTCGCCGCCGGACGCCACCTTCATCATCGGCCCGGGCCGCGTGCCGGGATTGGTGCGCACCCAGAATTCGATCTGATCGATGCCCTCTTCCATGCGGCTCTCGGCATCGCTCTTCATTTCCACAATGAAGGCAGCGCGTTCGAGCTTCAGCGCCGGCAATTCGGCCATGACCGCCTTGGTCAGGCCGACCGCAGCCGCATGACGAAGCGAGGACAGCTGCGCGGCGGCAATGTCATAGGTCTCGCGCGCGGCAGTGGCCTGCTTTTCCAGCCCGTGCAAGCGCTCCTCGCCGGCATCGAGATCGGCGAGATCGGCCGACATCGTGTCGCGCAACTGCGCCAGGTCGTCGACGGCGACGCTGTGCTTGCGCGAAGCCGCGCGCAGCGAAAACAGCCGCTCCTCCGCCTTCTCCAGCCGCTGTGGATCATATTCGGTGGCGCGTAGTGCGGCTTCAACGCCCGATTGCGCCGCGTCGAGCGACAGCATCGCCTCGTCGAGTGACTTGACCACTTCGTCGAGCAGGCCGGGCGCCTCGGTCACCTTGCGCTGCAGCCGTCTCAGCAGGCTGGCCAGTTGTGGCAAGGGCGAGGACGGGCCGGACAGCACATCCTGCGCATCATGGATTTCGGAGGCGATCTTCTCGGCCCGCATCATCGATGCGCGCAGTTCGGCGAGATCGGTCTCTTCGCCCGGCTGCGGATCGAGCTTGGTCAGTTCGGCCACCGCCGCTCGTAGATAATCGGCCTCGCGAGCGGCCGCCGCCACCTTGGCGCGATGACGCGACAGCTCCTGCTCGCTGACGCGCCAGTGCCGCCATGCCTCGCCGGCCGAGCGGACGGCGCCGAGATGGCCGCCGAAAGCGTCGAGCACCTCGCGGTGCGCGCCGGGATCGACCAGCGCACGTTCGTCATGCTGGCCGTGGATCTCGACCAGCGCGCGGCCGACATCGCGCATCAGGGTGACGCTCGAAGGCTGATCGTTGACGAAGACGCGGGTACGGCCATCCGCCGTCTGCAGGCGGCGCAGGATGATGTCGCCGTCATCCTCGATGGCGTTTTCGGCAAGCAGCGCGCGCACCGGATGGTTGCGCGGCACGTCGAATACGGCGATGACCTGACCTTGCGCCGCGCCATGGCGCACCAGCGACGCGTCGCCGCGCGCACCGAGCGCCAGCGACAAGGCATCGAGCAGGATGGATTTGCCGGCGCCGGTTTCGCCGGTCAGCACCGAAAGACCCGGCTGGAAGTCGATATCCAGCTTTTCGATCAGGACGATATCGCGGATCGACAGTCTGGAAAGCATCAGAACCCGAATCTAGAACGGCACGCGACCATTTGCAGTCGCAGCGCCGCACTATCTTTTTGTTTGAGCGTCGGATCAATCCGAAAAGCGCTGTGAACGCTTCAGTCGATGCTCAGACGTCAGGCGCCGGTGATCATCTTTCCGGCCTTGGATATCCACGACCCGGCATTTTCGCGCGGTGCAAGCCCATTGCTCTGCAGCAGCTTGTAGGAATCCTTGTACCACGAGCTGTCGGGGTAGTTGGTGCCGAGCACGGCGGCCGCGGTCTGTGCCTCCGAGGTCAGGCCCATCGCGTAATAGCTTTCGGTCAGGCGAGCGAGCGCCTCCTCGACATGGCGCGTGTTGGAATAGTTCTCGACCACGGTGCGGAAGCGCTTGACGGCAGCGATATATTCGCGGCGCTCGAGATAATAGCGGCCGATCTGCATTTCCTTGCCGGCCAGCTGATCGTTGGCGAAGCGCATCTTTTCCTTGGCGTCGTCGACATATTCCGATGTCGGCCAGCGCGTCACCAGGTCCTGCATCGTCTGAAGGGTCTGGCGCGCTTCCTTCTGGTCCTGCGTCACGTCCTTGATCTGGCGGTAATAGCTCAAGCCGATGATGTATTGCGCATAAGCGGCGTCATCGGTCGACGGATAGAGCGTGAGATAGCGCTTGGCCGAGCCGATCGCCTCGTCATAATTGCCCTGGCGGTAGTCGGCGAAAGCGCCCATCACCATGGATTTGCGGGCCCACTCCGAATAGGGGTGCTGGCGGTCGACGGCGTCGAACTTGCGGCTTGCCTCCTGCAGGCGGCCGGCATTGAGGTTGGCGAGGCCCTGATTGTAGAGAAC
>NZ_RZRQ01000276.1:0-7739 GCF_003997785.1 Mesorhizobium sp. M7D.F.Ca.US.004.01.2.1
TCCAGGACGCGATGAACAAGGTGACCCGTCGCCAGTTGGCGACGGTCGATGCGCTTTATGGCTCCGAGGACGGCATGGAAGGTTTTCGCGCCTTTGCCGAAAAGCGCGATCCGGTGTGGAAGGGGAAATGAGCGGCAGACCAGCGCCCATGACCGACTACAAAATCCTCATCGACGCCGAAACCTGGGCCTTCATCGAGCGGACCAACTCCTATTATCCACCCGACACGATCGACTACACGATCGCGCAGCAGCGCGAGATCTACGATCGCATGTGCCGCGAGTTCTTTGCCGGCTACCCCGAGGGCGTTGCGGTCGAAACCTCCGCCATTGCAACGCCCACGCACGACATCCCGATCCGAACCTACCGAAGCGCGCGCCAGGTAGCCGTGACGGTGCTGTATTTCCATGGCGGTGGCTACATCCTCGGCGGCTTGGACAGCCACGACGATGTCTGTGCAGAGCTGTGCGCCAGCACCGGCTATGAGGTGGTCTCGGTCGACTACCGGTTGGCGCCGGAGCACCTGCATCCGGCCGCCTTCGACGATGTGATGAGCGCCTTCGAATGGGCCGCGGCCAACCGCCCGCACCCTATCGTGCTTTGTGGCGACAGCGCCGGCGGCAATCTGGCCGCTGCCGTCAGCCACGCGACACGCGGCTGGGCCAAAAGGCCGATCGGCCAGGTGCTGATCTATCCCGGCCTGGGCGGCGATCGGTCGAAGGGATCCTACGTGATCCACGCCGAAGCGCCGATGCTAACCATGCGCGATCTCGAATTCTACAAGCATATCCGTACCGGCGGGCAGGACCGCAGCGGCGACGCGACGCTGGCCCCGCTCGCCGACACCGACTTCGCCAACTTGCCGCCGACAGTACTGATCACCGCGCAATGCGATCCGCTGTCGTCGGATGGCGAGGCCTATCGCGACCGCATCATCGCGGCAGGTGGCCGCGCCACCTGGTTCGAGGAACCGGGATTGGTGCACGGCTATCTCAGGGCCCGGCACACGGTCGGCCGAGCCCGCGTAAGCTTCACCCGGATCACTGAGGCGGTAGTCGCCCTTGGGCAGGGCGCCTGGCGCTGGTGAGCGATTTTCCCATCCTGTGAGTGAGACGACTACGCAGACATGATCGGATGCGGCCGGCGTAATGCAGGCGCAATGCTGGCGGTGCAGACCACCATGGGTTCGACCGACAGCAGGAAATCGCAGACATGATAAGGTTCGGAAGCGCGTTGGCGCTCATCATTTGCGCCGCGACGCTTAGCGCATGCGTCGACACGGAGGATTATCGCGACCGCCCCTGGCGCGAACACCACTGGCGGGATCGCGACCACCGACCCGACAGACCGTGGAGGCCGGACAGGCCGTGGCGCCCCGACAGGCCCGATCGTCCCGACAGACCGGATCGGCCAGATCGGCCCGATAGACCGGACTGGCCCGATAGGCCGGACCGCCCAGGGCGCCCCGATTGCGTCAGCGGGCCCGCAATTGATTGCGCGCCCCGGCCCGACGTACAACCCGGCGGACCGGACTGCGCTGATGGTCCTGCGACGAGGCCGTCGCCTGACTGTATCGAGCCGCGCCGACGGCATCGGCAGGATCCCTGATCGGCGGGGCATATGCGGCCTTTATAAATCAGGCCAAAACCTGCTCTCGAATTCCTATGCAGCCAGCGACTATGTAGTTCCGGGCCGCCGCCTGATTGGCGGCCGGAACGACGAACTGGCTTCAGACGAACATGAAATCACATTCAGTCTGGCTGACCTCCCGGGTTAGCCGCAGGATGCCGACGGAGTATTTCGTCCTGGCAAACCTCAGGGAACAGGGCGCGATCATCGGCCGGCTCGCTGGCCATCCGATCGCCGAGACGGTCGTCGATGCGAGTGGGCTGCAATACCATTTTGTCGGCGTTGCACCGCGCGACCGCAGCGGACGCTTTGACGTCGAGGCGCTGCGGACCGGCGAATGGATTGTCCAGCCGGGACTGGTCTATGCCGTTGACGGCAAAGCGACTTCCGTCCCGTCAAAGCCGCCACGGTGCGGACGTAGCCAGCACCGCGTTTGATTGCGCGACATCGGGGCTCCCGCTCAGGGCCAGCATCGCCTCCCGTATAGCTGTTTCGGTTTCAGGGCGAACAGCCGTCATCGGCAATCGGACGTCCGGGCTCAGCCCCAGCGCCAGACTCAAGGCATATTTGACCGGAACCGGATTGCTCTCCAGTTCGAGCGCCGCGATCAGCGGCCGCAAGCGGTGATGGATGGCGCGGGCGGTGTGGTGATCGCCTTGCTGGCACGCATCATGCATCTCGACGCACAGTCGCGGCGCGACGTTGGAGACCACGGAGATGGTTCCACGCCCGCCCATCGTGTTGAAGCCGAACGACGTTGCGTCGTGGCCGGACAGACAGATGAAACGGCGCCTCAGCACAGCGGGAAGCGAGGATAGCCGGCTCACATCGCCCGTAGCATCCTTGATGCCGACGATGGTTGGAATCTGCGCCAGGCGCTCGATCGTCTCCAGCGACAGGTCGACGCCGGTTCGTGCCGGCACGTTGTACACGATGATCGGCAAGCTGATCTTGCGGGCGACCGCTTCGAAATGGCGAAAAATGCCTTCCTGGCTCGGCCTGTTATAGTAAGGCGTCACGATCAGGGCGGCGTCGGCGCCGAAAGCTTCGGCGGCTGTCGAAAAGGCAATCGTCGTCTCGGTGCTGTTGGTGCCGGTGCCGGCGATGATCGGGACCCTGCCGCCGGCAATTTTCACGCAGAGCGCGATGATGTCGAGGCGCTCCTCCCACGACAAGGTCGGGGCTTCACCGGTGGTGCCGCACGGGACCAGCCCGTTGATCCCTTGTTCGATCTGCCAGCGCAAGAGCGTGGTCAGTTGCTTCAGATCGACCTCGCCGTCGGTGAACGGCGTTACCAGCGCGGTCATCGCACCGGTCAGGCGCAGTCGTGCTTGTTCTGACGTCATGGGATTCTCCTGGGTGATATTTTGGATGCGCTGCCTGTTCGAGATGCGAGGAAAGCAGGGCCGACAGCAGCGCAGCAGCCAGATCAGTGTGATCCGCGTCGAATTTGTCGGGCCTGGCCGGCGCCTCCGCATGCGTGGCTTGAAGGCTGCAAAGCCAACGCTCGCCGATCCTGCTGATGGCGGACACCGAACGCTCCGGCTTCGACGCGGCGACGAGCAAGAGGACGGCGTCGAGCGTGGCGCCGGCCTCGACCAACTGGGCAAACCGGCGGCCATGTCGGGATGATCTGTCGAGCGACAGGCCGCGTGCGGCTTCCCACAGCTGGTGTTCGAGCAATCTGCCGACATGCGGGAGACGATCGAGCAATCCGGTCAGGTCGGCAGCGTTGGAATTGTCCATGGCCAGATCGTTCCGATGAGGACGGAACCGGGCGCGATCAGTTGAACAGGGAAAGTCGGACGCTCGCCGGTGCGAAGCGTATCGCGCCGACCCTGTGACCGCTTTCCATCGTGGCGAAACGTATCGCGGAACTCCTGTCCGCGAAAACGCCGCCGGTCTGGCCTTCTTCGTCGCGCGCGATCCAGTGGCCTTCGCCATCGCGTCCGACGACGAAGCGGTGAAGGGTCTCTCCGTCAGGCGAAATATGAGAGGTTTGCATCGTCATCTCCTGCCTTGCTATCAGGAAAGCTGAGCAGCGATCGCGGCGGCGGCCAGCAAGGCGCCGACGACCAGCAGCCACCACGTGGCTGTGAATGGCGCGAGCAAGCCGACCGGCCGGCGGCGATTGCTGTTGGCCGCCAGCCGCGCCTGTTCGAGCTGCGACTTCGGCAACGGACGATGGGTGGGCAGATAGAGCCCGTCTGAGAGGAACATCGGAGACTTCCTTCTTTCTAACTGTCACCACGAGGTGATGACTGCCTGCAGCGGCTCAGGACCGGCTGCACCCAGAAAGATAAAAGCATCCGCATTTGTATTCGAGGCGGGCCAAAACTGAAAAATATAAAAAAGTCATATGTTTATCGCCTGGGCGTATGTGGGACCCAGGCCGGAATTCAGACCGCGAGGGCGCCGTTTCATGCCACCGAGGCAGCAGCCGCCCGACCGGCGCTGCGGCCGGAAAAGATACAGCCGCCGAGGAAGGTGCCTTCCAGCGCCGCATAGCCGTGCACGCCGCCGCCGCCGAAACCGGCGGCTTCGCCGACGGCATAGAGCCCCGCGACCGGCTGGCCGTCGGCACCCAGCACGCGGCTGTCGAGATCGGTCTGCAGGCCGCCCAATGTCTTGCGGGTCAGGATGTTGAGGCGCACCGCGATCAACGGGCCATTTGCCGGGTCAAGCATCTTGTGCGGCTTGGCCGTGCGGATCAGCCGGTCGCCGAGATAGGCGCGCGCACCGCGCAGGGCGGTGACCTGCATGTCCTTGGAGAACGGGTTGTCGAGCTGCCGGTCGCGGGCGCGAATTTCGCGCTCGACCTCAGCCAGCTCAAGCAACGGCTCACCGCCGGCCAGTGCGTTCATGCGCGCGACCAGGGTCGGTAAATCGGCCTCGACGATAAAATCCTCGCCCTTCTCCATGAACGCCTTGACCGGACCCGGAATGCCTGACGTGGCGCGGCCGAGCACCTGGCGCCAGCTCTTGCCCGTCAGATCGGGGTTCTGCTCGGAGCCCGACAGCGCGAACTCCTTCTGGATGATCTTTTTGGTCAGGATGAACCAGGAATAGTCGAAGCCGGTGCTTATGATGTGGCTGAGCGTGCCGAGCGTATCGAAGCCGGGATAGAGCGGCACCGGCAGGCGCTTGCCGCGTGCATCGAGCCACAGCGATGACGGACCGGGCAGGATGCGGATGGCATGGTCGGTCCAGATCGGCGCCCAGTTCTTGATGCCTTCGACATAGTGCCACATGCGGTCGCGGTTGATGATCGAGCCGCCGGCCTGTTCCGTGATCGCCAGCATGCGGCCGTCGACATGGTCGGGAACACCGGTGATCATGCGCTTCGGCGCCGCGCCCAACCGCTGCGGCCAATTCTCCCGCACCAGTTGATGGTTGGCGCCGATGCCGCCGGAGGCGACGATCACCGCTTGCGCGTGAAGCTCGAAATCGCCTGATACTTCGCGCGCGCTCTTGTGGCCGCGCTCGACAGTGCTCGGCTGCAGGATATCGCCACGCACGCCGGTTACAACAGCGCCCGTCCGGGTCAATTCATTGACGCGGTGGCGGAATTTGAAGCTGATCAATCCACGCTTCTGAGCCTCGCGCACGCGCAGGACAAAAGGTTCGAGCACGCCGGGGCCGGTTCCCCAGGTGATGTGGAAGCGCGGCACCGAATTGCCGTGGCCGATGGCGTTGCCACCACCACGCTCGGCCCAGCCGACGACAGGAAAGAATTTCAGGCCGCGCTGCAGGAGCCATGAGCGTTTCTCACCGGCGGCGAAGCCGACATAGGCCTGCGCCCATTTGCGCGGCCAGAAATCCTCCGGCCGGTCGAATGCGGCCGTTCCCATCCAGTCTTCGAGCGCCAGATCATGCGAATCGCGGATGCGCATGCGCCGCTGCTCGGGCGAATCGACAAGGAAAAGGCCGCCGAACGACCAGAACGCCTGGCCGCCAAGCGACTGCTCCGGCTCCTGGTCGACGATGATGATTTTCTTGCCCGCCTCGGCAAGCTCGGCGGCAGCAACCAGCCCGGCAAGGCCGGCGCCGACAATGATCACATCCGCATCGTCAGCCATTTTTCCTCCCAGAATTAGCCGGCTATCTTATTGTAAGGCTCAGACGGTCTCCCAGCCGTCCGTGCCACCGGCGCGGAAGATGGCGTCGATGACTTTCTGGTTGAGCACGGATTCCTCCAGCGTGAAAACACGCTCCTTGCCGCCCTGTGCCACACGCGCGAAGGTCTCGACCTCCAGCCGGTACTGCTGTGTTCCGGGGAAGCGGAACACTTGCGCCTCGGTGTGGTTCTGGTTGTGCAGTTCGACGCGGTGGTGGTCGTAGAGCCCTGCGTTGAAGGGCGAGAACACTTCGATGAAACCCTTCTCGCCGTGGAACACCATGACCTGGCGCGCCGCCATCTGCGTCGACAGGTAGAAGGACAGTTCGAAGTCGCCGAAATCGGCGCGGATCGAGGAGTAGATGTCGGTGCCGAATTTCTTGTCGCGCTCGATCGTCGCCTGGACGCGCAGCGGCTCCTTGCCGGTGGAAAAGCGCGTCGACACGGTCGGGTAGACGCCGATGTCGGGCAGCGCGCCGCCGCCGAGGTCGAGCTGGTTGCGCATGTTGTTGGGATCGACATTGTAATAGGAGAAGGCGCCCTGCACATGGCGCAGCCGGCCGATGGCACCACTGGCGATGAGATCGCGCACCTTGATCCATTGCGGGTGGTAGATGACCATGAAGGCTTCGCAGACCAGCACCTTTTTGGCATCGCGCAGCTTGATCAGCGGGAGAATGTCCTTGGCGTCGAGCGCCAGCGGCTTTTCGACCAGCACATGCTTGCCGGCTTCGATGGCCTTGGCCGCCCATTCGACATGCTGCGAAGTCGGCAGCGGGATGTAGACGCCGTCGACCTCGTTGGAGGCAAGCAGTTCCTCATAGGAGCCGAAGGCATGGCGTGCACCGAAGCGCTCGGCAAGCGCCTTGGCCTTCGACAGGTCGCGGCTGGCGATCGCCGACAGCACGCCGTTCTCCGCCTCGACCATCGCCGGCAACAAATGCTCGCGGCCGATCTTGGCCGTCGACAACACACCCCATCGGAACATCAGGCTTCTCCATCGCGATTACAGGCGATGAGGTTTGCCCGAAAACAGGAGAAAAGCCAATGACAAGGTCAGCCGCGTTTGCCCATCAGCGTCATGTCGAAGTCGACGATGTTCGAATAGATCGGCGTGCCGACATCCATGCCGTAGCGTGACCTGAGCACCTTGCCGGTGACATGGAATTTTATCGTGCCGGCCTTGAGACCGCCAAGCTCGGCCGTGAATTTTTCAGGGAACGTCTTGCCGCGCGCCGTCAGCCGGCCGGTGACAAGGGCCGTGGTGTCGCTGGTTCGGGTCACGCTGGTCGAGCGGAACTGGATTTCCGGGCTGTTGGCAGCATCGAACACCGCGTCGGAGCGCAGGAAGGCATCGATGCGGCCCTGGCCGGTGCCGACGCTTTCGGGAAAGATGGTGAAATTAACCTGCGAGCGCCCGACATCGCTGTTGTCGATACGGATCGAGCCCTTGAAGCGGGCGAACGCGCCATTGAGGCCGCCGCCGCCGACCTTGCCGATGGAAAAGCGGATGCTGGAGCTGGCCGGGCTGATCGAATAGCTGCCGGCGGCGTCACCAAGCGCGACGGCCGCTGAGACAGGCATGGCAAGGCAAGCGGCGACCGCCGCAAATCCGAGGATGCGCGTGTACATGGGGGTGTTCCTTGTTGGAGGCAGCGCATTTCCTGCGCCCTCACCCCCCACGAACGAATGAACTGCCCGCTCTATTCCTGACCTGACGAAGGCGTGATCATGCGCGTGAGCACGCTATCCCTGAGCTGGAAATGATGCCGCAGTGCCGCCGCGACATGGAGAGCGACCAGGGCGATGCCGGCATAGGCGAGATACCAATGCGCCGCCGCCCAGAAGCTTTCGGCGCCATCCGATTCGGCCAGCGGCAGGTTCGGCATGATGAACAGATTGAACGGCAGGCTGGGGATCTCCAGCATCGAAACCGACACCAGCGCCCAGCCGGACAGCGGCAAGGCAAGCTGGAACGCGTAGAGCGCAAAAT